>JAEZHQ010000144.1 GCA_023416455.1 Pseudomonadota bacterium
GCTGCTTCCATCCGCATGACCAAGGCATTGGATGATGACGACCATTTCCATTCGTCCCTTCACCGTTTCCGTGCCCGACGAGGTTCTGGAGGATCTCCGCACGCGCCTGCGGCGGACCGTGTGGCCCCGGACCATCCGCGACGGCGGCTGGCGCTACGGCACCGACCGGGACTACATGGCCCGGCTGCGCGACCACTGGCTGGAGCGCTACGACTGGCGGGCCACCGAGGCGCGGATCAACCGCTTCGAGAACGTCATCGCCTCCGTCGACGGCTACGACATCCACGTCATCCGCGAGCGCGGCAGCGGGCGCAACCCGCTGCCCCTGATCCTCAGCCACGGCTGGCCCGGCTCGGTGGTCGAGTTCCTCGACCTCATCGACGCGCTGGCCCATCCGGAGAAGCACGGCGGGAACCCCGACGACGGCTTCGACGTGATCGTTCCCAGCCTGCCGGGCTACGGCTGGTCCTCGCCGCCGGCCGAGCCGATCACCACCCGCGACATGGCCCGCCTGTGGCAGCGCCTGATGGTCGACGGGCTCGGCTACCGGCGCTACGTCGCCCAGGGCGGCGACTGGGGCAGCCTGATCGCCTCCTGGCTCGGGCTGGACTATCCCGACCACGTCAAGGCCATCCACATCAACATGATGGGGCTGCGTCCCTACACCGGGCCGGACAGCGCCCCGATCACGGCCGAGGAGGAGGCCTGGCTGAAGTTCGCCCGCCGGCGCCTGCACTGGGAGGACGCCTACCAGCGCGTCCAGGGCACCAAGCCGGCGACGCTCGCCTTCGGGCTGTCGGACTCCCCGATCGGGCTGGCCGCCTGGATCATCGAGAAGTTCTACGGCTGGAGCGTCCGGGATGGGCAGGAGCCGCCCTTCGACATGGACCGGCTGATCGACAACGTGATGGTCTATTGGACGACCAACAGCATCGCCTCCTCGGTCTGGCTCTACACCGCGGCGCGCCACGTCGGCGGGATGGGGCTGGGGCAGGGCGAATGGATCGGCACGCCGACCGGCTTCCTGTCCTTCCCCAACGACCTGTTCCCGCCGCCGCCGGACGCCTGGGTCGCGCGGGTCTACAACTGCGTGCACCGCCGCGACCTGCCGGAGGGGGGCCATTTCGCCGCGATGGAGCGGGGGCAGGATCTGGTCGAGGACGTCCGGACCTTCTTCGCCGCCTACCGCTGAGCTTCGGGGACCCCGCGCCAAGACGGGCGATCCCCTCTGGGAGGATGACCATGAATGTTTGCGAACTTCTGTGCCGGCACGAGGCCACGTTCCGGGCCAAGCCCGTCGTCACCTGGGCCGGCGCCGGGGTCGGCTACGCGGCCTTCACGGCCGAGGCGTCGGGTCTGGCCCAGGAGTTGCGGCGCCGGGGAATCCGGCGCGGCGACCGGGTGGTCCTGCTCGCCACCAACAAGCCGTCCTGGCTGACCACCTTCTTCGCGGTCGCCGCGGTCGGGGCGGTGCTGGTGCCGGTCAACCCCGACCTGACCGCGCCCGAGGTCGCCTACATCGTCGACCACTGCCAGCCGTCGCTGGTCTTCTGCGACGACGGGCTGCGGCGCCTGCTGCCGCCGCTGCCCGCCGGCACCGCCGTGCTTCCCGTGGGTCCGGCGGACGCCGCCGGGCCGGAGCCCTTCGCCTGGGAGGCGATGGCGGCGGACGACCCGCTCGCCATCTTCTACACCTCCGGCACCACCGGCCGCCCGAAGGGCGTGGTCATCACCCACGGCAACGAGACCTTCGCCGCCCCCATGTGGTCGGGGCACCTGCGCATCACGCCCGACGACGCGGCGCTGGTGGTCGGCCCGCTGGCCTTCATCTTCCCGCTGATCCTGAACGGGCTGACCAGCCTGTGCGGCGGCGCCACGCTCGTCCTGCTCGACCGTTTCCACCCGCAGGCCGCCTACGAGGCGATCGTCCGGCACGGCGTGACGGTGATGATGGGCGTTCCGACCATGTACATCATGCTGCACGGCTGGGCCGAGGGCCGCGCGCTGGCGCCCCACCGCCTGCGGCTGTGCGTGTCGGGTGGCGCGAGCCTGTCCTGGAACTTCGCGACCGCCTTCAAGGAGCGGTTCGGGGTCCCGCTCCAGGATCTCTGGGGGCTCACCGAAGGCACGCCGATGACCAGCTACGACCCCGCGGTCGAGCCCGACGGCCATCCCGGCTCCTGCGGCCGGCCGCTGCCGGGCTGCGAGGTCCGGATCATCGACGGCGACGGGGCCTTCCTGCCGGCGGGCGGCATCGGCGAGGTCGTCGCCCGCGGCCGGAACGTCATGGCCGGCTACTACCGCAACCCGGAGGCGACGGCGCAGACTCTCGTCGACGGCTGGCTGCGCACCGGCGACCTCGGCCGCTTCGACGAGGAGGGGCGCCTCTACATCGTCGGCCGCAAGAAGGACGTGATCATCCGCGCCGGCACCAACATCTATCCGGCGGAGATCGAGAACGTGCTGTTCCGCCACCCGGCCGTGGCCGAATGCGCGGTGGTGGGCCAGCCCGACGCGGTCCTGGGCGAGAGCGTCAGCGCCTTCCTGGTGCTGCGCGAGGGCGAGGCGGCGGCGCCGGAGGCGCTGGCCGCCTTCTGCGCCGGGCGGCTGGCCGACTACAAGGTGCCGGCCAGCTTCGCCGTGGTGGACAGCCTGCCCAAGGGTCCGACGGGCAAGATCCTCAAGCGCAAGCTGGTGCGCGCGGCCGAAAGCCCGGCGGGCGCGGCATGACATCGGGAAGGGGGATGCAGGGAATGGGACCTCTCCAGGGCCTCAAGGTCGTCGAAATGGCCGGGATCGGGGCCGGGCCGTTCTGCGGCATGCTGCTGTCGGACATGGGGGCGGACGTCGTCCGTCTGGACCGGCTGGCCTCGGCCGGGCTCGGCTTCGATCCGGATCCCCGCTACGATTTCATCGGCCGCGGCCGGCGGTCGGTGGCGGTCGATCTCAAGGCGGCGGAGGGCGTGGCGACGGCGCTCCGCCTGATCGAACAGGCCGACGTGCTGATCGAGAGCTTCCGCCCCGGCGTGATGGAGCGGCTGGGGCTCGGCCCCGACCTCTGCCTCGCGCGCAACCCGCGGCTGGTCTACGGGCGCCTGACCGGCTGGGGGCAGACCGGGCCGCTGGCCAGGGCCGCCGGGCACGACGTCAACTACATCGCCCTGACCGGCGCCCTCCACGCGACCGGCCCGCGGGAGGCCCCGCTGCCGCCCCTGAACCTCGTCGGCGACTTCGGGGGCGGCGCGCTCTATCTGGCCTTCGGCGTGGTGTGCGCGCTGCACGAGGCGCGGCGCTCGGGGCGGGGCCAGGTCATCGACGCCGCCATGGTCGACGGCGCCACCTCGCTGATGGCGATGATCTACGGGCTGGCCGCCGAAGGCCGCTGGCAGCCGGAGCGCCAGGCCAACCCGCTCGACGGGGGCGCCCCCTATTACGGAGTCTACGAGACGGGCGACGGCCGGCACGTGTCGATCGGGCCGATCGAGGGCAAGTTCTACGCCGACCTGCTGGAACGGCTGGGGCTCGCCGGCGACCCGCTGTTCGCCGACCAGAACGACCGCGCGCGCTGGCCGGCGATGCGCGAGCGGCTCGCCGCGGTGTTCCGGACGCGCAGCCGCGACGACTGGTCCAGCCTCCTGGAGGGGACCGACGTCTGCTTCGCCCCCGTCCTGTCCATGGCCGAGGCCCCCGGGCACGCGCACATGCGCGCGCGCGGCGCCTTCGTCGCGGTCGACGGCCTGCCCCAGCCGGCCCCGGCCCCGCGCTTCAGCCGCACCGCCGGGGCGGTGCAGCGCCCGGCCCCGGCGCTCGGCCAGCATTCCGCCGAGGTGCTGGCCGAATGGGGCTTCACGGCGGCCGAGATCGACGCGCTGATCGCCCGGGGCAGCGTCCGCCAGGGGTGATGCCGTTCGAAGGACGGGCGTCCGGCCGCCGTCACTGGAACAGGTCGGACGCCCGCAGCGCCGCGCGGTAGAAGTCGATGAAATAGCGCACCTTCATGGACAGGTGCCGGGTCGAGGTGTAGACGGCGTTGATCTCCATCGGCGGCGGCACGTACTGCGGCAGCAGCGCCTTGACGGCGCCGGCCTCGATGTCGTCGCGCACGGCGTAGAGGCCGAGCACGCCGATCCCGAGCCCGGCCATCACCGCGTCGCGGATGGCGTCCGGGTTGTTCATGACCAGCGAGCCGCCGACCTTCACCGCCTCCTCGCCCTTGGGGCCGTCGAAGGTCCAGACGTTGCGCGTCGACAGCAGGCTGTAGACGATGCAGTTGTGGTCGGCCAGGTCGCGCGGCGTGGCCGGCGTGCCGTGGCGCTCCAGATAGGCCGGCGCCGCGATCAGCACGCGCCGGCTGTGGCCCAGCTTGCGCGCGACGAAGCTGAGCCCGTTGAGATGGCCGACCCGGATCGCCACGTCCACCCCTTCCTCGACCAGATCGACGAAGCGGTCGCTCATCGACAGCTCGATCCTCATCTGCGGGTAGCGGCGGGCGAAGGAGATCACGTGGGGGACCACATGCTGCCGGCCGAAGGAGACCGGGGCGCTGACGCGCAGGGTGCCGGTCGGGCTGTAGCGGTGCCGGCCGACCTCCTGCTCGGCCGTCTCCAGGTCCTGGAGGATGCGGCTGCAATGCTCGAAGAAGTTCATGCCGGCCTCGGTCAGCCCGACGTGCCGCGTGGTCCGGGTCAGGAGCTGGACCCCCAGATGCTGTTCCAGCGCCGAGACGTGCTTGCTGACCGTCGACTGCTGCACGCCCATCTCCTGCGCCGTCGCCGAAAAGCTCCCGCTCTTGGCGACGCGCAGGAACACGTTCATCGCGGCCAACCGGTCCATGTCGCCCCCATCCCGCCCCTGTTCATGCAGCGGCTTTGATTGTATCGCACACAAACATATCACGCGCCGGACGACCAATTCCAATCTGGAATTAATCATATTCGGACACGCCGCATTCCGCCCCGCCCCCCGAGCCCGGCATAGTCCGCCGGCCGGCCGGTGGAAAAAGCGCCGGCCCGACCAAGAAATGGGAGCGGGGGGGATGGATCTGACGATCACCATAATCACGGACGCGCTGGTATTCTCGGCCTACCTGTTCATCGTCGCCTCGGGTCTGACGATCGTCTTCGGCGTGATGAAGGTCCTGAACGTGGCGCACGGGAGCATGTACGCCTGGGGGGCCTACGCCTCGGCCTTCATGATCAGCTACGGCTCGCAGCGGGGCTGGCCGGTCTGGACCGCGCTGGTGACGATCCCGCTGGCCGCCATGCTGGCCGGCGGCGCGCTCGGCTGGCTGCTGGAGAAGGGGCTGCGCGTCCTGCACGGACGGGACGAGGCGGTGGTCGTGCTCGCCACCTTCGGCGTCTTCCTGGTGCTGGAGGACCTGATCCTCGTGGTCTTCGGGACCGACCCCTACATCGCCAGTGATCCCATGGTCGCGGCCGGGGCCGTGTCCATCGGCGGCGTGCTGCGCGACGGCTACGGGCTGCTGCTGATCCTGGTGGCCGGCGCGGTGGCCGCGGCCTGCCACCTGCTGCTGTCGCGGACGCGCCGGGGCAAGCTGCTCCAGGCGGTCATCCACGACCGCGAGATCAGCGCCGCGCTCGGCATCGACGCGGGGCGGATGATCACCGTGACCTTCGTCGCGGGGTCCGTGCTGGCCGCCTTCGCGGGGGCGCTGATGGCGCCGATGATCTCGGTGTCGCCCGGGCTGGGTGCGGAGATCATCGTCATGTCCTTCGCCGTGGTGGTGGTCGGCGGCATGGGCAGCATTCCCGGTGCGCTGATCGGGGCGCTGCTGGTCGGCGCCGTGCGCGCGACCGCGGTCCATCTCGTCCCCGAGATCGAGTTCTTCGTGATCTACGTGGTCATGGCGCTGACTCTCGCCTTCCGGAAGGAAGGCCTGTTCGTCCCGGTCAAGGCGAGGAAAATCTGATGGCAACGGTTCGGTGGTGGACCCTGGCGGCGCCCCTGGCGCCGGTCCTGGCCATCCTGGCGG
Organism: Pseudomonadota bacterium; assembly: GCA_023416455.1. GTDB lineage: Bacteria > Pseudomonadota > Alphaproteobacteria > Azospirillales > Azospirillaceae > Azospirillum. The sequence continues at coordinate 5,993 of JAEZHQ010000144.1, forward strand.
TCGGGCTGGCCGCCGGTGGATGGCTTCAGAACATACTTCTGGTGTCGACGGCGCGCGGGGTCGCCGTCCTCACGCTGGTCGTGCTGTGGCGGGCCGGCCTGGTGTCCTTCGGGCACGCGCTCTATTTCGGCCTCGGCGCCTATTCGGTGGCGATCCTGCGTGAGCATGCGGGCGTCCAGGAGGCGGCTTTGCTCATCCTCGCCGGCGGCGCCGTGGCGGCGGCGGTCGGGGTGGCCGCCGGCTTCCTGGTCCGGCGCTACCGCGGCATCTTCTTCGCGATGCTCAACCTCGCCTTCTCGATGATCCTCTACGGGGCGATCATCAAGAGCAGCGCGCTCGGCAGCACCGACGGCTTCTCGGTCGGCAGCGTGACGGTGCTGGGGGTCGGCGGCGACCCGGGGCTGACGCGGACCTGGCTGTTCGTGCTCACCGGCCTGGTCGCCATGGCCGCCGTGGTGGTGGTCGCCGCCCTGCTGAACGCGCCCATCGGCCGCTGCGCCCGCGCGATCCAGGACAACGAGGTGCGCGTCGAGTATCTCGGCGTCTCGGTCGAGGGGGTCATCCACGTCTACTATGCGCTGTCCGCCCTGTTCACCGGCATCGCCGGCGCGCTGCTGGCCCTGTCGCTGGGACAGGTGGACCCGGACTCGATGGTCAACTGGACGGTCTCGGGCGAGCTGGTGTTCGTCACCATCCTCTCCGGCGCCGGCGGCATCGTCACGCCCTTCATCGCGTCGCTGCTGTTCGAGATCCTGCGCACCTACGCCTTCGAGCTGGCGCCCCACCTGTGGCACCTGATCATCGGGGCGACCCTGGTGGCGGTGATCGCCGTCCTTCCCGGCGGCCTCGCGTCGCTGCCCCTGCGGTGGAGGCGGGCCCATGGTTGAGCCGGCGCCGCTCCTGGAGGTGCGGGACCTGTCGAAGTCCTTCGGCGCGCTTGCCGCCCTCGACTCCGTTTCGGTCGCCATCGCGCCGGCCGAGGTGGTGGGGATCATCGGCGCCAACGGCGCCGGCAAGACCACCTTCATCAACATCGTCACCGGCTATCTCGCCCCGACGGCCGGGACGGTCCGGTTCGCCGGCCGCGACATCACCGGCGTCCCGTCCCGGCGCCTGGTGCGCCACGGCGTCAGCCGCTCCTTCCAGGTGCCCCAGCTGTTCCAGAGTCTGACGGCGCGCGAGAACCTGATGTGCGCGATCGAGGCCGGCCGGCCCGGCTGGCGGGCCGCCCTGCGGCAGGGCGTCGACGGGGGCGACCACGCCCGCTGCGCGGAGATCCTGGCGGCCTTCGCGCTGACCGACTACCGCGACCGGCCGGCCGCGGCCCTGCCCCAGGGGGTGCGCAAGATCCTCGACATCGCCATGGCGATGGCGTCGGCGCCCCTGCTGCTTCTGCTCGACGAACCGACCAGCGGAGTCAGCGCGGAGGAGAAGATGGAAATGATGGCGACCATCATGGACGGGCTGGCCAGGGCCGGGGTGACCGTCCTGTTCGTGGAGCACGACATGGAGGTGGTGGAACGCTTCGTGGACCGCGTGCTGGCCTTCTACCAGGGCCGGATCATCTGCGACGCGCCGCCGGCGCAGGCCATGGCGGACGAGGGCGTGCGCCACCGCGTGATCGGCGTGGCGCCCGCGGGGACGGCGGAGGCCCGCCACCATGCTTGAGATCGCCGGGCTTCGCGTGCGCCAGGGCGGCGTTCCCGTCCTCCACGGCCTCGACATGGCGGTCGGGGCGGGCGCCGTCTGCGGCCTCATCGGCCACAACGGCGCCGGCAAGACCACCACCCTGCGCGCCGTCATGGGGCTGCTGCCGGTGGATTCGGGCACCATCCGCTTCGACGGCGCGGCGATCGACCGCGCCGACGCGACCCTGCGGCCGCGGCTGGGCATCGGCTACATGCCGGAGGACCGCCGGCTGATCCCCAGCCTGACGGTGGCGGAGAACATCCTCCTGCCGATGTGGGCGGTCGGGGAGGCGGTCGATCCCGGGCGCCTGGACTGGGTCTATTCGGTGGTCTCCGAGCTTCAGCCCATCCGCGACCGTCCGGCGACCCTGCTGTCGGGCGGCCAGCAGAAGCTGGTCGCGCTGGGGCGGGCGCTTCTGATCGGGCACCGGCTGCTGCTGCTCGACGAGCCGACGGAGGGCGTGGCGCCCGCCCTGGTCGCCCGCATCTTCGGGATCCTGTCCCGGGTGAAGGTGGAGCGCGGGATGACCATCCTGGTGGCGGAATCCAACACCCGCCACCTGCACGGCCTGCTCGACCACGTGGTCCACGTGGAGCGCGGGCGGCTTGTCAAGAATCCGCAATTCGCAGAGGGGAATGTCTAGATGCGTGTGATGGAAATCCGCGGCGAGTGGTCGGTCGACAACATCGTCGCGGCGGAGCGCCCGACCCCCGAGCCCGGCCGCCGGCAGGTGCTTCTGCGCATGGCGGCGGCCAGCCTGAACTACCGCGACCACGTCATGGCCCGGCGCGGCTACGGCAACCGCAGCGGCACGCTGCCGCTGGTGCCGGTGTCGGACGGCGTCGGCGAGGTGGTGGCGGTCGGCCCCGACACCACCCGCTTCAGGGTCGGCGACCGCGTCTGCCCCACCTTCTTCCAGGATTGGGTCAGCGGACCGTTCAAGGACGAGCACTGGGTCTCGCAGCTCGGCGGGCCGCGTGACGGCGTGATGCAGGAATTCATGCTCATCGACGAGCACGCCGGGGTGCTGGTCCCCGGCTTCCTGTCCGACCTGGAGGCGGCGGCGCTGCCTTGCGCCGGGGTGACCGCCTGGAACGCCGTCGCCGGGGCCGGCGGGGTCAAGGCCGGCGACGTCGTGCTGGTCCAAGGCACCGGCGGCGTCGCCCTGTTCGCCCTGCTGTTCGCCAAGTGCCAGGGCGCCCGCGTCATCGCCCTGTCGTCGAGCGAGGAGAAGCTGGAGCGGCTGCGCGGCCTTGGCGCCGACCATGTGGTGAACTACCGGGAGACTCCCGACTGGCGGAAGGTCGCCCGCGACCTGACCGGCGGGCTGGGGGTCGACCGCGTCGTCGAGGTCGGCGGCGCCGAGACGCTCGGCCAGTCGCTGCGCGCGGTGCGGGGCGGCGGGACCGTCAGCCTGATCGGGGTGCTGAGCGGGGCCTTGTGCAACCTCAACCTCGGGCAGGTGGTGACCCAGGGGATCCGGCTCCAGGGCGTGACCCTGGGCAGCCGCGACGACTTCGAGGACATGAACCGGGCGATCGCGCTGCACGGCATCCGCCCCCCCGTCGACGGGCGCGTCCACGCCTTCGACGAGGTTGCCGCGGCCATCCGGTCGATCCCGGACGGCCGGCATTTCGGAAAGATCTGCATTGCCTTCTGACCAGTAAGGCCGAAAGGAGACACGCTCGACATGCCGTTTTCATCCATCCTGTTCGAGGTCCGCGACGGCGCGGCCTGGATCACCCTGAACCGCCCCGACGCCATGAACGCCATCACGCCCGCGATGATGGGCGAGATCGTCGAGGCTTTCGACCGTGCCGAGGCCGACCGCGGCGTCCGCGCCGTCACGCTGACCGGCGCCGGCCGGGCCTTCTGCGCCGGGGCGGATCTCAAGTTCGTGCTTGAGGCGGTGGCCGGGCGGAGCGGCTTCTCCGGGCCGGGTTCCTTCACCGACCAGCTGCTTCGGACCCTGAAGCGGATCGAGGGCAGCCCGCTTCCCGTGGTCGCCGCGGTCAACGGCCTGGCGCTGGCCGGCGGGTTGGAGCTGGTGCTGGTGGCCGACCTCGTCGTCGCCGCCGAGACGGCGCGCTTCGGCGACGCCCACGCGAACTACGGGCTGCTTCCCAGCGGCGGCAGTTCGGTGCGCCTGCCGCGGAAGATCGGCCCGACGCGGGCCAAGTATCTGATGTACACCGGCGGCTTCGCCACCGCCGGGGAGATGCGGGAGGCCGGTCTGGTCAACACGGTCGTGCCGGACGGCGGCCTCGCCGAAGCCACCGCGGCGCTCGTCGCCACCCTGTCCGTCAAGAGCCCCCTCGGCCTCGCCCGCATGAAGCGGCTGGTCGACGACGGGCTGAAGCAGCCGGCCGACACCGCCCTGGAGGGCGAGCAGACGGTGTGCGCGCTCCACGCCCTGTCCGCCGACATGGAGGAGGGGCTGGCCGCCTTCCGCGAGAAGCGCAAGCCGCAGTTCCAGGGCGCCTGATCCCGGCCGCGGCGGCGGGCGGCTGGGGGCCGGGCGGCGGCGTCCCCGGGACCGGCCCGTTGCCGCGGGCCGGCCAGCCGGCCGGCCGGTGCGTCACAGGGGCGGCAGATGGGCGATGGTGTCGACCATCTCGCCCATGTGGCGCGACAGCACGGACAGGAAGGGCAGGCGCTCCAGGGAGGGCTCGTCCATGTAGAGGTCGCGGCTGATCTCGATCTGGAGCGCGTGGACGCCCTGGCGTGGCCGCCCGTAGTGGCGGGTGGTGTAGCCGCCGGCGTAGGGGGAGTTGCGGCTGACCGTGTAGCCCAGCCCGCGCAGGAAGCGTTCGGCGGCGGTGATGACGGCCGGTGCGCAGGAATGGCCGAAGCAGTCGCCCAGCACGAAGTCGGCGCGGCGGCCGCCGCGGTCGCCGGCCCCCGGCGACGGCATGGAATGGCAGTCGATCAGCACGGCGTGGCCGAAGCGCGCGCGCGTGGCGTCCACCAGCTGGCGCAGGGCGGCGTGGTAGGGCGCGTGGTAGAGGGCGATGCGCCGCAGCGCCTCGGCGAAGCGCAGCTTGTCCCGGTAGATGTCCTCACCGTTGGCGACGACGCGCGCGATGGTGCCGAGCCCGGCCGCCACCCGCGGCGAGCGCGTGTTGACGTAGGCCGGGAGCGCGTCGGCGAACATCTCCGGATCCAGCTCGTAAGCCTCGCGGTTGACGTCGAGGAAGGCGCGCGGGAACAACGCCCGGATCAGCGGCACGCCGAGCGCCGCGGCGTCGGCGAAGATCTCGTCGACGAAGCAGTCCTCGGACTTGCGCAGCGCGCGCGCGTCGAGCCGCGCCGCCGCCAGGAAGTCGGCCGGATAGCGGTTCCCGCTGTGCGGCGAGGCCAGCACCAGCGGCTTGGTCTGTGCGGACGGGGCCAGGATCTCGTAGGCCTGGCCCGGATCCGGCTCCGTTGCGGCGTCGACGTGCGCATCCATGGTGACCGTGATGTAATCGACGCGGGGCGTCCTGTCACTCTCCGTCCCGCCCGCCTTCCAACAAGCGGCGCCCGCATTGGGGCCGGCCGGGAAAAAATATTGAATTCCGGGCTTGCCAGCCCCCCGCGATGATGGTACATCCCACGCCCACGCCGAACGGGGCCGACACGGACCCGCGGCACGGATGGGCGCGTAGCTCAGCGGGAGAGCACTACGTTGACATCGTAGGGGTCACAGGTTCAATCCCTGTCGCGCCCACCATCCATGAAGGCCGCCAACCTGACCGGGTTGGCGGCCTTCGCCATGTCTGGGCCGGGCGTCCCGGCCGTGCCGGCAGCCGCGAACCGCCGGCCTCCTGTTCAGCGCATCCAGAGAGCCTTGCGGGGCGTGTCCGCCACCGCACCCGCCGGCCGCGCGTTGCATTGCCGGGAGTGTCGCCGCCGGTCCGGTCGACGCACGCCGCTCCGCCCACCCGCTCCCGGAAGCCCACCCGCTTCGGGAAGCCCATGATAGGCATCAGGCGAAATGATGCCACCGCGCAGAAGAGGAAGTTCCTTTCTGTCATGGCTACGCTTCGGCGTCCTGGCGGAGCGCCATCCCGACACGCCGTTTCCACGCTCCGGCGGCGAGAAACCCGGGTGAATCCCTCGTTCCGGCAAGAGAAAAGATCAGATAATGGGAGTAATTTCGTTCAAGTTGAAAGTTGAAAAGGCGACGGTTGGCGGCACGCTCCGAGGATTAATGTGCCAACATACGAGCATATTGGCAGACGTTATCGCAGGCTATTTTTCGATCATGGGGAAGGTTGGCGAAAAAATGGCTTGTATTGTTATATGATTTCATGGTGCGGGGCGATGGGGGGATGGCGACGGGCGGCCAGCCCGTCGGTAGGCCGGAATGCAAATGGGACGGATAATCCGCCCATTGACACGATTACAAACATTGATAAGAATGTGCCTTGCTATCATTCAGATGTGGGGCTTGGGCAATCCGCCTCTCACGCAGTCCGTGCTTCGGCAGTGGCCTCGGATGGCTCCTCCCGGGGAGCGGCTTGCCGGACCGGACGGCTATGACGCGGTGAAGGCTGCCCAGGCACTGGGGAGGAGAAACGGCATGTATGATCTCGTGATCAGGAACGCGACCGTCGTGGACGGGCTGGGCAATCCGCCCACCTCCGCCGACGTCGCGATCAAGGACGGGCGAATCGCGGCGATCGGAGCCATTTCCGATCAGGCGAGCGAGGTGGTGGACGCCAAGGGGCTGGTGCTGGCGCCCGGCGTGATCGATGTCCACACCCACTACGATGCGCAGCTGACCTGGGATTCCACGGCTTCGCCGTCGCCCGCCCTGGGCGTGACCACGGTGGTGATCGGGAACTGCGGCTTCGGCATCGCGCCGGCGACCCCGGAAACGCGCGACGTCATCATCAAGAACCTGTCCGAAGTCGAGGCGATGTCCCTGGACTCGCTGCGGGCCGGCGTCGACTGGAGCTTCGAGACCTTCCCCGAATATCTCGACCTGCTGCGGCGCAAGGGCGTCTATCCCAACGTCGCCGCCTTCGCCTCGCACTCGGCGATGCGCTCGGTCGTGATGAAGGAGGAGGCGTCGGAGCGCCAGGCCACGCCCGAAGAGCTGGAGCGGATGCTGGAGATGTTCCGGCAGGCGATGGACGCCGGCGCCCTCGGCCTCGGCTCCTCGACCTTCGAGAACCACAACGGCTACGGCGGGGTGCCGGTCCCCTCGCGCCTCGCCGACCATGACGAGTTCCGGGCCTTCGCCAAGGTGATGGCGGGCTACGAGCACGGGCTGACCGTGATCACCTGCGGCCAGAGCACCACGATCCCGTTCCTGGAGGAGCTGGCGACCATCAGCGGGCGGCCGGCGGTCTACGCCCCGATGCTCTACTACAGCAACCAGCCGGACCGGGCGCACAACCTGATGCGCCAGTGCCAAGCGGCCCGCGCGCGGGGGGCCGCGGTCTACGCGCAGGCGTCCTGCCAGCCGCTGAGCATGGATTTCAAGCTCGACAACGCCTACCCGCTGATGACGGTCGGGCCTTGGGCCGAGCTGGAGCACACCGATCCGGAGGCCCTGAAGCGCTCCTTCGCCGACCCCGCCTTCCGCGACCGCATGCGCGAGAGCCTCTCGCGCGTCGACGAGAAGCGGATCTTCAACGGCAACTGGGACCGCGTCGAGGTCACGCTCGCCACCGTCGAGGAGAACCGGGCTCTGGAAGGGCGGAGCATCGCCGCCATCGCCCGGGAGCGCGGCGCCGATCCGGTCGACGTCTTCCTCGACCTCGGGCTTTCCGAGGATCTGGCGGTCACCTTCACGGCCAAGCTCCTCAATGTGGAGGAGGACCGCGTCTATGAACTGCTCGCCGACGACGGCAACATGGTCAGCCTGTCCGACGGCGGCGCGCACCTGACCTTCTTCTGCGACGCCGGATTCGGCATGCATTTCCTCGGGCACTGGGTCCGCGACCTGAAGAAGTTCGACCTGTCGTCCGCCGTGCGCAAGCTGACCAGCGACGTGGCGGACATCTACGGCATCGTGGACCGTGGCCGCATCGCCGTCGGCGCCTTCGCCGACCTCATCCTCTTCGATCCGGAGCGGATCGGGATCTCGAAGACCATCCGGCTCCACGACCTGCCGGGCGGCGCCGCCCGGCTGGTCCGCAGCGCCCCCGGGCTGGAGAGCGTGTGGGTCAACGGCGTGCGCGTCTTCCACGACGGCGACTACGCCAAGGTCCAGCCGCCGGGGCAGGTGCTGACGCGCTTCTCCGCGGAAAAGCCGAGCGTGGGCATGCCGTCCCGCGCCGAAGCCGCCACCGGCTGACGGTCGGGGCGCGCCAACCCGGCCGGGCCGGGAACCGACCGGCACCGCCGGCCCGCTGAACCGGGCCGGAAGGCGGCCCGCGTGCCGCCTTCCGGCCAATCACACCAAGAAAAGGGAAGGGGAGGACATGATACATCAGTCGATCGCCAAGCGTCTTTTGGGCGGACTCCAGGGCGCGCGCGCCCGGGCGAAGCCTCTGCTCGGCCGGGTCGCCCTGGCCGCCGCCGGCGCCGTGGCGTTGTCGGCACCGGTGCTGGCCGCCGACGCGCCGATCCGCTGGCGCATGGCGATGGGGTTCCCCACCACCGTGCCCGGCTTCGGCGAGCAGCCGAGGAGCTTCATCGACGCCGTCGAGCGCTCCAGCGGCGGGACCATCGAGATCAAGCTGTTCGAGCCCGACAAGCTGGTTCCGGCCTTCGGTATCTTCGACGCCGTGAAGGAGAACAAGATTCCGGCCGGCTTCACGACCATGCTCTACGACCAGGGGAAGATTCCGGCCGCCCCCCTGTTCGCATCGGTTCCCTTCGGCCTGGATCCCATCGAGTATTTCACCTGGGTGTTCGAGGGCGGCGGGTTCCAGCTCGCCCGTGAGATCTACGGAAAGCACGGCATCGTCGCGACCCCCTGCGGGCTGACCGGCGCCGAGACGGCGGGCTGGTACCGCAAGGAGATCAACTCCGTCGACGACATCAAGGGCCTGCGGCTGCGCTACGCCGGCGTCGGCGGCAAGGTCATGCAGAAGCTCGGCGCGTCGATCACCGTGCTGCCCGGCGGCGAGGTCTACCAGGCGCTGGAGCGCGGCACCATCGACGGCGCCGAGTTCTCCCAGCCGTCGGTCGACCTGGCGCTGGGCTTCAACCGGATCGCCAAGACCAACTACCTGCCGGGCTGGCACCAGACCACGAGCGCCTTCCATCTCCTCGTCAACGCGGGCGTCTGGAACAAGCTGAGCGAAACCCAGCGCGGGCTCATCGAAACCGCCTGCACGGCGTCGCTCGTCCGTGGCCTCGCCGCGAGCGAGATCCTTCAGGCGAACGCCCTGGCCAAGTACAAGGAGCTGGGAGTCAGCGCCAATGCCATCCCGGACAATGTCCTTAAAGCACTGAAGACGGCCACCGATCAGGTGATGGAAGAAGAGTCCGCCGCCGATGCGGATTTCAAGAAGGTGTACGACAGCCAGCGCACCTTCATGCAGAACTACAAGGAATGGAAGGTGTTGGGATATCTTCCCAGGAACTTCTAAGGCAACCAAAATAACACAAAGAGGGGAGGGCGGCCATGGCACAGATGGGGCAGGCTTCGACTTCACCGCAGTCTTCAATTGATCCGCGTGGTGGCATCGTCGCATCCGGGCATGCCGGGCCTCCGTCGCATGGCCATGCGCCGGGCGCCGCACCAAACTCCACGAACCCGGGCGTCATCGGCGCCCGGGTGGTTTCCGCCGTGACGGACATCGTGTCGTGGGGATGGATGCTTCTCGTCCTCACCATCGTGGTGAACGTTGCGCTTCGCTATCTCTTCTCTTCCGGGCGCGTCGAGCTGGAAGAGTTGCAGTGGCACCTCTACGCCGTGGGTTTCATTTTCGGCCTCAGCTTTGCGGTGCAGACCGATTCCAACGTGCGGGTCGACATCCTGAGCCAGCGCTTCTCGGAGCGGACGAGGGCGATCATCGAGATCGCCGGCTATCTCGTCTTCGTCGTCCCGTTCGTGGTGCTGGTCATCTACTTCTCGCTCCCCTTCATCAGGGACTCCTTCGAGGTGGGCGAGGGGTCGCCCTCTCCCGGTGGGCTGCCCTATCGCTGGGTCCTGAAGGCCATGCTGCCGGCGGCCTTCTGCCTGCTGCTGCTGTCCGTCATCGGGCGCTTGCTGGTCTGCCTGGAGAATGTCCGGTCGTTGCGCCGTGCCGAGGGGGGAATGAATGTCTGAGAACGAGATATTTGTCCTGTTGATGTTCCTGTCCTTCATCGGACTCCTGTTCACCGGCTTCCCGATCGCCTGGATCCTGTCAGGGGTGTCGGTCGTGTTCGCGGTGATCGGCATCCTGTGCGACACCTACCTGGGAACCTTCATCGGCATCGACTGGAACTATCTGGCCCTGATGGTCGACCGCATATGGGCGCTCATGACCAACTGGGTCCTGGTCTCGCTGCCCATGTTCATTCTCATGGGGCTCATGCTGGAGCGGTCGGGCATCGCCGAGCAGCTGCTCGAAAATCTGGCGGCGCTGTTCGGGCGGCTCAACGGCGGCTACGCCATAACCGTCACGGTGATCGGCATCCTGCTGGCGGCGTCGACCGGAATCGTCGGGGCGTCCGTCGCCCTGCTGACCATGCTCTCCCTTCCGGTGATGCTGCGGCACCGCTACAAGGTTGAACTGGCCACCGGAACCATCTGCGCGGTTGGCACGCTGGGCATCCTGATTCCGCCGAGCATCATGCTGGTCGTCATGGCGGACCAGATGTCGCTGTCGGTGGGGGACCTGTTCATGGGAGCCCTCATCCCGGGCCTGATGCTCGGCGGCATCTACATCGTCTATCTCGTGATCACGGCCATCGTCTCCCCCGACTCCGCCCCGGCCCCGGCCGACGCCAAGAGCCTGACCTGGCCGCTGGTCGGGCGCGCGCTGGCCTCGATGGCCATGCCCATGCTCCTGATCCTGATGGTGCTGGGATCGATCTTCCTCGGGGTTGCCACCCCGACGGAATCGTCGGGCCTCGGCGTCGTCGGCGCGACCCTGCTGGCGCTCTGGAACCGCCGCCTCGACTGGCGGCAGCTCAAGGGAATCCTGGTCGACACCACGCGCACCGTCGGCTTCATCTTCTCGGTCCTGGTCGGAGCCACGGCCTTCTCCCTGGTTCTCCGCGGCATCGGCGGCGACGAGGTCATCGATTCCGGCCTGCACGCGCTGTCACTCGGGCCGGAGGGCACCGTGCTCTTCATCATGGGGGTGGTGTTCCTGCTGGGCTTCTTCCTGGACTGGATGGAGATCACCCTGATCGTGCTGCCCCTGGTCGCCCCCGTGATGGCCGGGTTCAACATCGATCTGGTCTGGTTCACCGTGCTGATGGCGATCTGCCTGCAAACCTCCTTCCTGACGCCGCCCGTGGGGTTCTCGCTGTTCTACCTGAAGGGCGCCGCACCCTCGTGGGTGACCACCATCCAGCTCTACCGCGGGGTGGCTCCCTTCATCCTGCTGCAATTGGTGGGGCTTGCGCTCGTCTTCTACTGGCCGTCGCTGGTGACCTGGTTGCCGGCCGTCGCCTACGGACCCTGAACCCGGAGAGCAACGATGTCCTTCGACCTTTCATCCTTCGATCCGCGCTCCGCCCTTCCGCAGGACCACCCGGCCGGAACGCTCGTCGGGCGCGTGTGGGTGCCGGGCGACGGCCCCTGCGTCGCGGTCCTCCGCGACGGCGTCCTGTTCGACGTCACCGCCCAGGCGCCGACCATGTCGCAGCTGCTCAACCGTCCGGACCGGTGGGAGATCATCGGGGGCGCGCCGGAGGGCCGCAGGATCGGCGCCGTCGAGGAGGTGCTGGCCAACAGCCTCACCGCCGGCCGCGACGACTCCAAGCCCCATCTTCTGGCCCCTTGCGATCTACAGGCGATCCGCGGCTGCGGGGTCACCTTCATCCGCAGCATGCTGGAGCGGGTCATCGAGGAGCGCGCCGGCGGCGACGCGACGCAGGCGGAACGCCTGCGCGCCGGCATGGCGGAGGCCGTCGGCGCCGAGATCGCCCGCGTCAGGCCGGGATCGCCGGAGGCGGCCAGGCTCAAGGCCGAGCTGCAACGGCAGGGCCTGTGGTCGCAGTATCTGGAGGTGGCGATCGGCCCCGACGCCGAGCTGTTCACGAAGGCCCAACCGATGGCCGCCGTCGGCTTCGGCAGCGACCTGGGCATCCATCCCGACTCGACCTGGAACAACTCCGAGCCGGAAATCGTCCTGGTCGTGGACGCCGGGGGAAGCATCGTCGGGGCGACGCTGGGGAACGACGTCAACCTCCGCGATTTCGAGGGGCGCAGCGCCCTCCTGCTCGGCAAGTCGAAGGACAACAACGGATCCTGCGTCATCGGACCCTTCATCCGCCTGTTCGACGGGAGCTTCACGCTGGACGACCTGCGCAACGGCGAGATCAGCTACTCGGTGAGCGGAGCGGACGGGTTCACCTTGAGCGACCGCGGGTCGTTGGGCGACATGGCGCGTGATTTCGAGGAATTGGTGCAGCAGACCACCAACAGGACGCGGCAGCACCCGGACGGGCTGATGCTGTTTACCGGAACCACCTTCGCGCCGACCATGGATCGCGGCGAGGCCGGTGCCGGCTTTACTCATCACCAAGACGACATCGTCGCCATCCATATGCCCAAGCTCGGAACATTGGTGAACCGGGTCGGTTCCAGCGACGCGATTGCGCCTTGGACGTTTGGCATCGCCGCTCTGATGCAGTCGCTTTTCCGACGGGGGTTCGTATAGTGGAGCCGTGCCGTTCCGATACGCTTGCGAAGGATCATCCTTTTCGATGGATATTCGTCAGATACAATGCTTCCTCTGCCTCTACGAAGAGGGAAGCGTCACTCGGGCGGCGGCCCAGCTCGGCATCGTGCAGCCGGCGCTGAGCATGCAGATCGGCAGGCTGGAGAAGGAGTTCAACGTCAAGCTGTTCGAGCGCAGCTCCCGGGGCGTGGTGCCGACCGCGGAAGGCAGCAACTTCTACGCCATGCTGCTGCCGATCATGCGCGACATCGAGAATGTCCGCCACAGCATGCTGGACGTCAGCGGCCGGGCCTCCGGCCGGGTGCTGATCGGGGTCATTCCCTCCCTCACCAGCAGCATCATGCCGGGCCTGCTCCGGGACTACTGCGTCAAGCATCCGGACGTTGCCATCCAGATGGCGGAATCCTACAGCGCCACGCTGGTCGATCAGGTCGAGAGCGGTTCTCTGGATGTTGCGCTGACCAACCATCCCGGGCGTGCCACCGGCCTCGTGGTCACCGAGCTGGTCAGCGAGGAGATGGTGCTGGTGACCAGCCGGACGGCCGGGCTGGTGCCGCCCGGGCCGGTGGAGCTTCGCCAGATCGTCCGGCTGAACCTGGTGCTCCCCACCGGGCGGCAGGGAATCCGCGGGCTGATCGACCGGAATCTCGCCCGGCTCGGCCTTGCGGTGAAGCCGCGCCTCGAACTGGACGCCCTGGTTCCCACCGTCGAGCTGGTGCGGAGCGGCGACTGGGCGACCATCCTGCCGCTGATCGCCGTGTACAACCAGGCCGACGAGAAGGGCCTCCAGCTCAACCCGCTGTCGGGACCGGGCATGCGCCGCGAGCTGGTGGCGGTCCATCACCCGAGGCGTCCGCTCACCCTGGCCGCCAAGTCGCTGTGCGACAGCGTCGTGCAGGAGCTTCGGCGGGTGATCGAGGAAGCCGAAGGAACGCTCCGCCTCGCCGATCCGGCGCAGCCGGCGGCAAGGAAGGCGCGCGGCCGCCGCTCCGCCGCGGGGTCGATGAAGCCGGCGGACAACGGGCCGCGGTGACCGGACGCGGCTTGCGCGGGGTCCGGAGCGCCGCTTCCAGCGGCTGAGGCCGCTTGCCCTTGGCAGGCGGCGGCGCCCGTCCTCGGCCATGATGCCATGAATGATGATGAACGCATGTCTCATCATCATTCATGATTGGGAGAGAAACCCCCGCCGGCCGGCGTTTCCCGCCCTTGCCCCGACCCTCCTCCGCGACGCGGAGGCGGGAAGGAACCTTCTTGTTTCCCGTTCCCGGCCTCGCCGGGGAGGGCTTGGGATGAGGCGATGGGCATCCGCCCGTTGCCATCAGTAAGCTTGATAAAGAACGTGTGTGTAAGTAGGATATCGGTATATGGCGAGCGATGCCGCTGACGATCGCTCGGGCCCGCCTCTTCACGAGCCGAACGCTCGTATCTCCGTGAGCAACAAGGGAGCCCTTCCATGCAATTGACGATCAGCCCGGAGGCGGCGCCGCCACCGGCGCCAGAATGGCCTCAGCAGATCCATTCGGTTCTGAAGCATCACAAAATTGAACAGGTCGCCTACGTTCCCGACGCCGGGCATTCGCATCTGATCCGGCAGTGTCACGACGACAACGCCATGCGCACCGTCTCGCTGACGACGGAGGAGGAGGGGATCGCGCAGCTGGCCGGGGCGTGGCTCGGCGGCCAGCGCGGCGTTCTTCTGATGCAGAGCAGCGGTGTTGGGAACTGCATCAACATGCTGTCCCTGGTCCGGGCCTGCCGCTTTCCGTTCGTGGCGCTGGTGACCATGCGCGGCGAATGGGCCGAATTCAACCCCTGGCAGGTGCCCATGGGCCAGACGACCGAGGCCAGCCTCAATCTCGCCGGGGTCATCACCTACCGGGTCGACGAGCCGGATGACGTGCTCGAGACCATCGACGCCGCGGTCGGCTTCGCCTTCGACAGCGAGACCGCGGTCGCCGTGCTGCTCTCGCAGCGCCTCATCGGCCGGAAAAGGTGGGTGAACAACAATGGCTGAGAATCCGACGCTTCTTGACCGGCGCTGGGTGGTCAAGACCCTCCTGGCCGACCGCCGGGACCTGCTGGTGGTGTCGGGGCTCGGGGCGCCGACCTACGACTGCGCCGCGGTCGGCGACCACCCCAACAACTTCTACCTGTGGGGCGCCATGGGCGGAGCGGCGATGGTCGGCCTCGGGCTGGCCCTGGCGCAGCCGTCCCGCCCGGTCGCGGTCATCACCGGCGACGGCGAGCAGCTGATGGGGCTGGGGGCGCTGGCCACCATCGCGGC
>JAEZHQ010000190.1 GCA_023416455.1 Pseudomonadota bacterium
GCGATCCAGGGCCGGATGCCCGAGACCCGGACGAACCATGAGCTGTCGCCGTAACGGGCCTGGCCGTCGCCCGAGGTGTTGATTCCGACGACGACCCAGCCGTCGCCCAGCGGCATCCAGGCCGAGCCGCCGCTGTCCCCGGCGCCGAGCAGCCCGGCCAGCCGCGACGCCGGGCGGCGGGCGCCGCCGTAGGGGTTCTCGATGCGGCCGTCCTCGCGGGGCAGGAACACCGTCAGGTGGTTGCCGGGATCCCCGGCCGTGGCGGACAGGCGCCGGAGCGGCACCGCCTCGTCCACCACGCCCTGGGCGGCGGCCTTGCCGGTTCCGGTGTTGTAGCGTTCGTCCTCGCCCCGCGACGCGATCCCCCGCGTTCCGAACCCGACGAAGGTGATGGTCTTCCCCTTCTCGGAACGGCCGGCGTAGAGAAGGGGTGCGGGGCCAGCGTCCTCGACCGGGCGGACGAGGCGGACGATGGCGGCGTCGACGCCGGTGCGCTCCTCATCGGCGTCGTAGCCGGGATGGAGCCACAGCCGGTCCCCGCGCAGCACGGTGCCGCCGTCGGTGCGGACCAGCAGCTCGTCGACGGTGGCGTCGTCGAAATTGTGGGCCGAGGTCAGCAGGTAGCCGTGCGCGCCGTCGTTGCCGATCCAGGTGCCGGAGCCGACGCCCCAGGTCGCGCCGCCGTCGAAGGACAGGGTGACCAGCGACCGGAATTGCGGTTCGTTCGCCAGCCGGATGTGGGCACCGAAGCCGTCGGCCTCGCGGCCGGGCCTTCCGCCCTCCTCGCGCCAGGTGCTGTCCAGGATGACCACCGCCGGCAGGGGGGCCGGCATGAGCAGCGCCGGCACGGCGAGCGCAAGCGCCATCCAGGCCCGCCCGCGCCGCCGCCGGCCGCGTCCCCCTCCACTGCCGGGAAATCCGCTCACGGCGCGCCGTCCTCCCCTGCCCCGCCCGGCGCCGCCCCTGGGGCGGCCGGGATCGCCGGTTGCACGTCGGGACGACGATACGTCAGGACCCGGTGCCCCCCTCAAGCGCTTTCTGCCGAGCCGCCGCTTCCGTCCGGCGCCGCGGCGGGTGCCGCCGCGATTCCCCGGGGCATATGGGAGTGTTGTAATTTGCTGTTTCACTAGTGAATAAATAGGTTTTACCATGCGCTCCCTCGCGCGGCGGGGCAAACACAGGGGAACCATCACGCCATGGCCGACGGACCGACGTCCCTTCATCCGCATCTGCGCGCCCTGCTCGCCGACGACTGGGCGGCGATCGATCCCACCCTTCCGGAGCTGCAACGGCTTCTGCTCGCGCGCAGCGCCGGGGAGGGCTGGCACAAGGCCGGCACCTTCAAGGACCACCTGCTGGGCGTCTGCCGCACGCTGGTGCTGTGGAACCAGCCGCGCCCGGTGGTCCTGCTCGGCCTCTTCCACAGCGTCTATTCCAACGAGTATGTGAACCTGAAGCTGTTCGACGGCCAGGGCAACCGGGCCGAGCTGGCCGCCGCCGTCGGTGCGGAGGCGGAGGGGCTGATCCACACCTTCTGCATCATGCCGCGCACCCGCTTCACCCGGCGCCTGCTGGAGCTGGACCGCATCCCCGACGAGGGGCTGGTGCTGGAGACGGACGACGGCGGCACGCTCCGGCTGACCCGGCGGGAGGCGGCGATCTTCGCCATCGTCACCATCGCCGACATCGCGGAGCAGTGGCACAGCTGGCAGGACGACATCTTCACCGGCTACCCCTTCCAGCAGCGCCGGCCGCTCAAGGAGTCCTGGGCCTCGTCGCTGTGGCCGGGACCGCTGAAGCCCACGGCCAGCGCGCTGTCGCTGCTGTCCCGGCTGGCCCGGCCGCTGCGCGACCTGCCCGCCGATCTCGGCATCCCGGTGCCGCCGGTCTTCGCCGGCTCCACCGGCCTGCTGTCCCCGGCCGATGAGGTGAGCGCGGTGGCGCTCTACTGGCAGGTGGTCACCCGCGCCCTGCCGCAGGTGACCACCGGGGCCGCCCGCCTGTCCCTGGAATCCGCCATCGCCCACAACCCCTATGTCGGAGAGCCGCATCTGCTGCTGGCCCAGGTGGCGCTGTGCGACGACGATTTCGACACCGCCGCGGCGCACGCCCGCGCCGGCCTGGATCTGCTGGGCGCCTGGGGGGTGGCGTGGGACAAGCGCATCGCCTGGGCGGGCTGGGTGTCCTGGGCGCGCCTGCTCCTCCAGGCCGGGGAGCGCCGCGCCTGGCCCGACACGCTGAACGGGCTGATCGGGGTCGGGCTGGTGGCGTGACGGTGGGGCGGGCGGCTGGGGGGCCGGCGCGCCGGCCCCCCGCCCCTTCTCCCGCCTCCGCGCTCACCAGCTGGCGAGGTAGGCGCCCTTGAAGCGCTCCTCCAGGAAGGCCTTGACCGGCGCCGAATGGTAGGCGGCGATCAGATCCTTCACCCAGGGCTGGTCCTTGTCCTCGGCACGGACGGCCAGGACGTTGACGTAGGGGTTGTCGGCGGTTTCCTTCAGGATGGTGCCGTTCACCGGGTCGAGCCCCGCCTGGACGGCGTAGTTGTTGTTCACCGCCGCCGCGTCCACGTCGGGCAGGGAGCGGGCGAGCTGCGCGGCGTCCAGCTCCACGAACTTGAATCCCCTGGGGTTCTGGGCGATGTCGAGAATGCCCGCGGTCAGGCTGGACGGATCGCGCAGGCCGATGATCCCGTTGGCGGCCAGCAGCCGGAGCGACCGCGCGCCGTTGGTCGGGTCGTTCTGGATGGCCACCGTGGCGCCCTTCGGCAGCTCGTCGAAGCTCTTGTACTTCTTGGAGAAGAAGCCCATGGGCGAGGCGATGGTCGGGGCCACCGGCGCCAGCTTCCAGCCGGTCTTGGCGATCTGGTTGGCCAGGTAGGGCTCGTGCTGGAAGGAGTTCGCCTCGATCTCCTTGCCCGCCAGCGCCTGGTTGGGAATGACGTAGTCGGTGAACTCGACGACCTTGATGTCCAGGCCGCGCTCGGCACCGACCTTCTTCACCACCTCCAGGATCTCGGCGTGCGGCCCGGCGGTGACCCCGACGCGGATGGTCCCGGCGGCGTGCGCCGGCGACAGGCCGAGGGTCACGGCGAGCGCCGCGGCGAACAGGCTGATGCGTGTCATGAAAGCGTTCCTTGCGTGTGCGATGACGCCATGTAGGCGCGGATGATCGGTGTGACGTCGGGGTCGCGCCGGAAGCCCAGCGCCAGCGCGCGCGGCGTGTCGATGGCGCCGGGCCAGCCGGCGGCGATGCGGGCGACGAAGGGGTCGGGTTGCCAGCGCACGCGGCGGGCGGCCTCCGGCGCCACCGCGCGCAGGGCCTCCACCATGCCGCCCACGGTCTGCGGCAGGGCCGGCAGGGTGACGATGCGGTTGCCGCCGGCGAAGGCGGAGGCCGGCAGCTCCAGCGCGTGGAGCAGGTTGGCCGCCACCGTCTGCGGCGTGGTCACGAAGACGCGCGTCTCGGGCGGCACCGGGCAGGCGTAGTCGGCGCCGGCCAGCGGCTCGCGGATGACGGCGCTGCCGAAGCCGCTGGCCGCCTTGTTGGCCGGCCCGGGACGGATCACCACCATGCCGATGCGCAGCGACCGCCCGTCGACGAAGCCCTTGCGCGTGTAGTCGTTGACGAGCTGCTCGCCGATCGCCTTCTGCACGCCGTAGGAGGTCTGCGGGGTCGCCGCCCAGTCCTCGGGCACCAGCGCCGGCAGCGCGCCGCCGAACACCGCGACCGAGCTGGCGAAGACCAGCCGGGGCGCGGTGCCCAGCCGCCGCGCCGTCTCCAGCAGGAGCCGCGTGCCCTCCACATTGACCCGGTAACCCAGGTCGAAGTCCTGCTCCGCCTGGGCACTGACCACGGCGGCGAGGTGGAACACCGCCTCCGCCCCGTCCAGCAGGGCTTCCAGCGCGGCCGGATCGTTCAGCGCGCCCCGCACCACGGCCAGCCGCGGGTCGTCGATCCCGACCGTGCCCGAGCGGGCCAGCACCGCCAGCCGCCCCACCGCCGCCGCTCCGCCGCGCGCCAGCAGGGCTTGCAGCAGATGCCGGCCGAGGAAGCCGCCGCCCCCCGTGACCGCGACCTTCATGCCCGGCGCCGCCCTGCCGGGCGCGACGCGGGCGGGGCCGCCGGGGCGGTGACGGTCATGAAGCGGCGGAGAAAGCACGATTCCACGGTGTTGAAGCCTTTAATTCACATCAGTCTCCTAACGATAATTTTGGTTTTTCTTCTTAGCAAGTAGGTTTTCGCGGCGGCCCTCATAAGGTTGACCAACATTGACCAACTGGCCCGCCGATGCCACAGTTGGTCAGGGTCGACCAAGAGGTGAGTCGTGGACACCATCAATCTGTACGAGGCCAAGACCAATCTGTCGCAGCTCGTGGACCGCGCCGCCGCGGGCGAGGAGATCATCATCGCCAAGTCCGGACGGCCGATGGCCCGGCTGGTGCCGCTGCGCCGGCGCACCACGCCGCGGCCCCTCGGTTTGCTGCGCGGACAGGTGACGCTGGGCGACGATTTCGACGCACCGCTTCCCGCGGAGATGGCGCGGGCCTTCCGGGGTGAGTTGCCGTGAGGCTGTTGATCGACACCCACATCCTCGTGTGGATGGCCGGGGAGCCGGAGCGCCTGTCCCCGGCCGCCGCCGCCGCCGTCGTCAATCCGGACAACGCGGTGTTCGTCAGCGCGGTCAGCCTGTGGGAGATCGCCGTCAAGCGGGCGCTTGGCCGGCTGTCGTTCCCCCTTGAGCGCCTCGATGCCCTGCTGGCGGAG
Source organism: Pseudomonadota bacterium (assembly GCA_023416455.1). Classification (GTDB taxonomy): domain Bacteria; phylum Pseudomonadota; class Alphaproteobacteria; order Azospirillales; family Azospirillaceae; genus Azospirillum. Next base: position 4,765 of record JAEZHQ010000190.1, read on the forward strand.
ATGGGAGTCGAGGTGCTGGACCTGACGGCGGCGCACGCCGTCGCCGCGGGCGGTTTGCCGCGCCACCACGACGATCCCTTCGACCGGGCACTGGTGGCCCAGGCGCGGGTCGAGGGCATGAGCCTCGTTTCCGCCGATCCGGCTGTCGCCCGGTATGACGTGCCGGTGATCGCATAACGCAACCGGTCCTCGATAACGGCCGCCGTCGGTTGCGCGCCGCATTGGCCTGTTCCCACCGTCCGTTTTTCCGCCGGCCCGCTTTTCCGCCGGCGCCGGCCCCATCGGGAACGCCGTCGGCACGCCGCCCCGGCGGTCGCGGAGCGGGCTTGCCCGCGGCCCTGCGGGACGCCACCTCCCGGAGACGGGGTTGCCGGAACCAGGGGCCGCCGCATCCCCGGCCAGGGCGCCAGCGTCTGCGAAAAACGACGAAACCTTCAGCGAGGGGGGAGCCGGCATGGCCGACAGGACGGACGGGAGGAGCAGGGACGGAACGGACGGCGGGACCGGCGGCGTGGCGCCCGACCCCCGGTCGGTGGGGCGGGTGGCGGTGATCGGCGCCGGCACCATCGGCGCCAGCTGGGCGGCGCTGTTCCTGGCCCATGGGCTGCGCGTCGCGGTCAGCGACCCCGACCCGGCGGCCGAGGCGGCGGTGCGCGGCCACATCGCCCGCGCCTGGCCGGCGCTGGAGCGCCTCGGCCTGGCCCCCGGCGCCGACCCCGGCGCCTGGAGCTTCCACACCGACCCGCGCGACGCCGCGCGGGGCGCCCGCTTCGTGCAGGAGAGCGCGCCCGAGCGCGTCGCGGTCAAGCGCGCCCTCTACGCGGCGCTGGAGGAGGTCCTGGACGAGGAGGCGGTGGTGGCCTCCAGCACCTCCGGGCTGATCATGAGCGACCTTCAGCAGGGCCGCCGTGCGCCGGGCCGCTTCGCCGTCGGCCATCCCTTCAACCCGCCGCACCTGATCCCGCTGGTCGAGGTGGTCGGCGGCCGGCAGACGGCGGAGTCGACCCTCGCCTGGCTGCTCGCCTTCTACAAAGCCCTGGGCAAGCGCCCGATCCGCCTCAACCGGGAGGTGCCCGGCCATCTCGCCAACCGGTTGCAGGCGGCGCTGTGGCGCGAGGCGGTGCACGCCGTCGCCAGCGGGCTGGCCAGCGTCGAGGACGTGGACGCGGCGATCGCCGAGGGGCCGGGGCTGCGCTGGGCGGTCATGGGGCCGACCATGATCTTCAACCTGGCGGGGGGCGAAGGCGGCATGGCCCATTTCCTCGACCATCTCGGCCCGGCGATGGAGGGATGGTGGCGGGACCTCGGCGCCCCGGCGCTCACCCCCGAGGTCGCCGCGCGGCTCGTCGCCGGGGTCGCCGAGGCCACCCACGGGCGGTCCAACGCCGCGCTGGCGCAGGAGCGCGACCGGCTGCTCATGGCGCTCATCGAGACGCTGCGGCGCGAGCGGGCCGCGGCACCGCCGGCCGCGCCGTGAGGAGGGGTGCCATGGACACCGTCAACCGCCGCCTCCTCCTGCGCTCCCGCCCCGACGGCATCCCGGAGGCCCGGCATTTCGAGCTGGCCGAGGCGCCGCTGGCGCCGCTGGAGGACGGGCAGTTCCGCGTCCGCAACGCCTATCTGTCGGTGGATCCGGCCATGCGCGGCTGGGTGTCGGCGGTGGCCAACTACGCCGAGCCGGTGGCGGTCGGCGCCGTCATGCGCGCCTTCGCCGCCGGGACGGTGGTGGAAAGCCGCCATCCCGGCTATGCCGTCGGCGAGCGGCTGATGGGACTGTTCGGCTGGCAGGACTTCGCCACCTGCGACGGGCGCGAGGTGATCCGCCGGGTGCGCGAGACCGACCTGCCGCTGTCGGCGTCGCTGGGCGTGCTCGGCCTCAACGGGATCACCGCCTATCTCGGGCTGCTGGAGGTCGGCCAGCCCAGGGCCGGGGACACGGTGGTGGTGTCCACCGCCGCCGGCGGGGTCGGTTCCTGCGTCGGCCAGATCGCCGCCATCCTGGGCTGCCGCACCGTCGGGATCACCGGCGGGCCGGTGAAGGCCGCCCTGTGCCGTTCCGACTTCGGGTACGACGCGGTGCTCGACTACAAGGCCGGCGGCGATCTGTCGGCCGCCGTGGCGGCGGCCTGCCCGAAGGGGGTCGACGTCTATTTCGACAACACCGCGGGGCCGGTCAGCGACGCGGTGATGCCCCATCTCGCCGTCGGCGCGCGGGTGGTGGTCTGCGGGACGGCCTCGGTGGCGCGCTGGGACCCGCCGCCGCTCGGGCCGCGCGTCGAGCGCCACCTGCTGGTGAAGCGGGCGCGGATGCAGGGCTTCATGTTCTTCGACCACATCGCCCGCGTCGACGAGGCCGCGGCCCAGCTGGCCGCGTGGGTGCGGGCCGGGCGGCTGCGCTACCGTGAGGACGTGCTGGACGGCATCGGGCAGGCGCCGGGGGCCATCGCCGGCCTCTACCGCGGCGAGAATCTGGGCAAGCGGCTGATCCGGCTGTAGCCGGCGGCGGGCTCCCCCGGCGGCGGGACCGGGGGCGGCGGGCGCAACATCCGGCGCGGGCCGGCCGTTGAAGGAGGGGAACGGCGGTCCGGCCGGCCATCGCGGCCCGGCCCCGGCAGCTTCGGAGGTCCCATGCCCCAGCCCACGACGAACGAGTCCCCCGCCCCGGCGTCCCCGGCCCCGGCGCCCCCCGCGGCGACGGCGGTCACGCTGACCGTCAACGGGGTGGAGAGGACGCTGCGGCTCGCCCCCTGGACCAGCCTGCTCGACGCGCTCCGCCTCCATCTCGGCCTGACCGGCACCAAGAAGGGCTGCGACCACGGCCAGTGCGGGGCCTGCACGGTCCTGGTCGAGGGCCGGCGGGTCAACGCCTGCCTGACGCTCGCCGTGATGCAGGACGGCCGGGCGGTGACCACCGTCGAGGGGCTGGCCTCCGGCGACGCCCTCCACCCGTTGCAGCAAGCCTTCATCGCCCACGACGCCTTCCAGTGCGGCTACTGCACGCCCGGCCAGATCTGTTCGGCGGTCGGGCTGCTCGACGAGGGCGAGGCGAGGACCGACGACGACATCCGCGAGCTGATGAGCGGCAACCTCTGCCGCTGCGGCGCCTACCCCAACATCGTGGCGGCCATCGCCGAGGTCATGGGGAGCGCCCGGCGGTGAGGCCCTTCACCTACAGCCGCGCCGCCAGCGTCGAGGAGGCGGTGCGCAGCGCCGCCGCCGACGCGGGCGCGCGCTTCGTCGCCGGCGGCACCAACCTGCTCGACCTCATGAAGGCCGACGTGATGCGCCCGACCCATCTGGTCGACGTCTCGCGGCTGCCCCTGGACCGCATCGAGGACACCCCCGACGGCGGGCTGCGGCTGGGGGCGCTCGCCCGCAACGCCGACACCGCCTACGACGCCCGGGTGCGGCGGCGCTACCCGCTGCTGTCGGCCGCCATCCTGGCCGGCGCCTCGGCCCAGCTCCGCAACATGGCGACCAACGGCGGCAACCTGTTGCAGCGCACCCGCTGCTACTACTTCTACGACACCGCCACGCCCTGCAACAAGCGCGCCCCCGGGACCGGCTGCGGCGCGCTGACCGGCGTCAACCGCATCCACGCCATCCTCGGCGCCAGCCCCCATTGCATCGCCGTCCACCCGTCGGACCTGTGCGTGGCGCTGGCGGCGCTGGAGGCCACCGTCCGGGTGACCGGGCCGGAGGGCGAGCGCGCCATCCCCTTCGCCGACTTCCACCGGCTGCCCGGCGACACGCCGCAGGTGGAGACGGCCCTGCGCCCGGCCGAGCTGGTCACCGCCATCGACCTGCCGCCCCGGGGATTCGCCGCCCATTCCCGCTACCTCAAGGTCCGCGACCGCGCCTCCTACGCCTTCGCGCTGGTGTCGGTGGCGGCGGCGCTGGAGATCGCGGACGGCACCGTCCGCACCGCCCGGCTGGCGCTGGGCGGCGTCGCCCACAAGCCGTGGCGCGACCCGCAGGCCGAGGCGCTGCTGACCGGCCGGCCGGCGGAGGCCGCCCATTTCCGCGCCGCCGCCCGGGCCCTGCTGGCCGGCGCCACGGGCCACGCCCACAACGCCTTCAAGATCGCGCTGGCCGAGAACGCCATCGTCCGCGCCCTGGAAGAGGCCGCCGAAGGGACCCCGCCATGATCGCCATCCCCCGCTTCCCCGACCCGCTGCCCGACGCTTCCGGCGGCCCGATCGGCCGCCCGGTCGACCGCGCCGACGGCCGGCTCAAGGTGACGGGCGGCGCCCGCTACGCCGGCGAGGCCGAGGTCCCCGGCCTGCTCCACGGCTGGGTCGTGTCGAGCGCCATCGCCCGGGGCCGCATCACCCGCATCGACACCGCCCCGGCGCTGGCCCTGCCCGGCGTGCTTCACGTCTTCACCCACGAGAACCGCCCCGGCCTCGCCTGGTTCGACCGCAAGTGGAAGGACGACGACGCCCCCCGGGGCTCCCCCTTCCGGCCGCTCCACGACGCCGAGATCCACCACGCCATGCAGCCGGTGGCGCTGGTGGTGGCCGAGAGCCTCGAACTGGCCCGCGCCGCCGCCCGCCTCGTGGTGGTCGAATACGAGGCGGCGCCGCACCGCACCGACCTCGCCGCCCACCGCGACGACGGTTTTGTGCCCGGCAAGGAAAAGGGCGGCTTCGAGCCGCCGCCCAAGCCGCGCGGCGACGCCGACCGCGCCCTGGCCGAGGCCGCGGTCAGAGTCGACGCCACCTTCACCCAGGCGGCCGAGTACCACAACCCCATGGAGACGCACGTCTCCACCGTCATCCGCCACGAGGACGGGACGCTCACCGTCCACGACAAGACGCAGGGCGTCCTGAACACCCAGCGTTACATCTGCACCGTGTTCGGCCTGTCGGCGTCCGAGGTGCGCGTGCTCTCGCCCTTCGTCGGCGGCGCCTTCGGCTCCGGCCTGCGCCCGCAGCACCAGCTCTTCCTGGCGGTGCTGGCCGCCACCCAGCTCAAGCGCCCGGTGCGGGTGGAGCTGTCGCGCCCGCAGATGTTCAGCTTCGGCCACCGGCCGGAGACGATCCAGCGGGTGGCGCTGGGCGCGTCGGCGGACGGCACGCTCCAGGCCCTGATCCACGAGGCGGTGCAGGAAAGCTCCCGCTTCGAGAATTACGTGGAGATCGTCGTCAACTGGTCGGCGCAGCAGTACCGATGCGACAACGTCCGGCTCGATTACCGGCTGGTCCGGCTGGACCTCCACACCCCCCTGGACCAGCGCGCCCCCGGTGCGGCCACCGGCGTCCCCGCCATCGAGATGGCCATGGACGAGCTGGCCTGCGCGCTCGGCATGGACCCCGTCGCGCTGCGGCTGAAGAACTACACCGACACCGACCCCAACACCGGCAAGCCCTTCTCCAGCAAGGAGCTGCGGGCCTGCTTCGCGCAAGGGGCGGAACGCTTCGGCTGGGCCGGGCGCGATCCCCGGCCGCGCTCCATGCGCCGGGGGCGGGAGCTGGTCGGCTGGGGCATGGCGTCCGGGGTGTGGGACGCCATGCAGGGCCAGGCCAGCGCCAAGGCGACGCTGGGCCTCGACGGCCGGCTGGCGGTGTCGAGCGCCACCGCCGACATCGGCACCGGCACCTACACGGTGATGGCCCAGATCGCCGCCGACCGGCTCGGCCTGCCCGTCGAGGACGTGACCTTCCATCTCGGCGACTCGTCGCTGCCCATGGCGCCGATCGAAGGCGGGTCGTGGACCGTGTCATCGGTCGGCTCAGCGGTGAAGGCGGCGTGCGACCGGCTGCGCGCCCGGCTCGTCGCCCTCGCCGCGGCCATGGACGGGGCGCCGCTCGGCACGGACGACGCCGACGCGGTGACCTTCGCCGACGGCCACATGCAGGCCGGCGACGATCCCGCCCGCCGCGTCGCCATCGCCGCGGTGATGCGGGCCGCCGGGGTTCCCGCCATCGAGGAGGAGGCGCGCAGCCTGCCCTACCTCCGCCAGCGGCAGCGCCATGCCTTCGGCACCCATTCGGCGGTCTTCGCCGAGGTGCGGGTGGACGAGGATCTCGGCACCGTCCGCGTCAGCCGCGTCGTCAGCGCCGTCGCCGCCGGGCGGATCATCAACCCCAAGACCGCCCGCAGCCAGATCCTGGGCGGCGTCGTCTGGGGCATCGGCATGGCGCTGGAGGAGGAGGCGCTGATCGACCACGGGCTCGGCCGCTGCATGAACCACGACTTCGCCGAATACCACATCCCGGTGAACGCCGACGTGCCGGACATCGACGTGATCTTCGTCGAGGAGCGGGACGAGGCGGTCAACCCGCTGGGGGCCAAGGGCGTCGGCGAGATCGGCATCGTCGGCGTCCCGGCCGCCATCGCCAACGCCATCCACCACGCCACCGGCCTGCGCCTGCGCGACCTGCCGATCACCCCGGACAAGGTATTGGCGGCGATGCGCCGGGAGGGTTGAGCGGTGCCGGTGCCGGGCATGCGGCGCCGAGAGCCGCCATCCGGCCGATGAACCACGGCGACCTTGAAAAATCGCCGGCGGCATGCCGGATGGCGCGAGCGCATTCCATAATCGTGGTGTATCGTCGGGGACAACCGGGAAACGCACGCCGGCTGCGCGCGGAACCGGACCGGAAGCGGCTTCATGAGCGGAGGGACAGTCCATGGTGGTTGCCAAGAACACCATCTGCCTGTGGTACGACAAGGACGCCGAGGCCGCAGCCCGTTTCTACGCCGAGACCTTTCCGGACAGCACGGTGGATGCCGTCCACCGCGCCCCCGGCGACTACCCTTCCGGCAAGGCGGGCGACGTGCTGACGGTCCAGTTCACCGTCCTCGGCATCCCCTGTCTCGGCCTCAATGGCGGACCCACGTTCAAGCACAGCGAAGCCTTCTCGTTCCAGATCGCGACGGACGATCAGGAAGAGACGGACCGCTATTGGAACGCCATCGTCGGCAATGGCGGCCAGGAAAGCGCGTGCGGCTGGTGCAAGGACCGATGGGGCATCTCCTGGCAGATCACCCCGCGCGTGCTGACCGGGGCACTGGCGGCCGGCGGCGATGAAGCCAAACGCGCGTTCGAGGCGATGATGGGCATGACGAAAATCGACGTCGCCGCCATCGAGGCGGCGCGGCGCGGCTGACCGTCCCGGGCTTGCCCGGCCGGGACGGGGGCGGCGGTGTTCCTGACACCCCGGACAGCGGCTTCATGACCGGCGGCGAGCTTTTCGTCGATGGCGGGCTTGCGCAGGTCCGAAGGCTGGGGGGGCCGAGCGTGAGGGCTTCGACAACGGGAATCGAAGCCCTCCGTGGGTCACTGCGGAGTCGTTGTCCTCCCAGCAAGCCCGCCGCGACCCGCCCGGCATCACGTCCCTTCCGATTGGCCCGGCCTGGATGACCTAGTCTAGCCCAATACCGTATCGTTATGGCGCCAAGTCACAATATGCAGGGTATACGCTCGAGTTCACCTACTATATTTTGGAGGTTGATCACGACATAACCAACTTAACGACACGGCATTGCGGTTAGCGACAACCGGAGGAGATTGCGTTGCCAAAGAGGAATTGCGATAGTAGCATAGTTGCCGCTGATTGATGTGGGGCGGAGCGATTGTGCGCGCAAGAAATTCGGAAGATCATGTCACCGGACTGGCGGGCTTGCTTGCCCAGCATGGGATGTCGCAGGCGAAGGCGGGGCGGCTTATTGGCCTCACGCCTGACCGCATGTCGAAGACAGTTAGTGGCAAGCGGAGACTGACCGCGAATGAAGCGCGGGATCTTGCTGCCGGAATGGGCATCACCCTTGATGATGTTCTGAACGCCGTTGGAGATGCGCCAATCGCATTGCCGGGACAGCGAGCAACAGCCACGAACAGCGGCGAGTCAAGAAGCCGTGCTTCGATGATTGAATACGAATGGCCTGATGGTCATCGTGTGATCATCGAGTCCACCAGGCCCTTTGATGAATTGACCCAAAAGCGCATTCGTGGATTGCTGGACCTTGCCCTGACCGGCGAGTAGGCAGGATTCAAGACCGGACTGCGGACGAACTTGGTATGCTTACTGCGGGAACATGTCGGTAACAAGTCAAGTTGGCCGGTTTTCGTAACAAGTGAGTTGGCCGCTCTGTTCACGCTTTGCCCCGGGGGCATGCCCCCGGGGCAAAGCGTGGGCGCGTGGAGCGGGGTCACGCAGCCTGC
>JAEZHQ010000067.1 GCA_023416455.1 Pseudomonadota bacterium
TGCTGCACGACACGCTGGAGGACACCGACGCCTCCTATGAGGAGATCGAGCAGCATTTCGGGGCGGAGGTCGCCAGCGTCGTCGCCGAGACCACCGACGACAAGCGCCTGCGCAAGGCGGAGCGCAAGCAGCGGCAAATCGATGCCGCCCCCACCGCCTCGCCCCGCGCGAAGCTGGTGAAACTGGCCGACAAGGTGTCCAACCTGCGCTCCATGGCGCACAGCCCGCCCGCCGACTGGCCGCTGGAGCGCAAGATCGAGTATTTCGAATGGGCGCACGCGGTGGTCGCGGGCTTGCGCGGCACCGACGCGCGGCTGGAAGGGCTGTTCGACCGCGCCTACGAGGACGGTCTGGCCGAACTGCGCGGCGAGGGGGTCTAGCCCCATTGCCGCCCCGGCGGTTGATGTGCAGGCGGCTGATCTACCGCAGTGTGACTACATCACGGAAGGCTTATAAAGGAGGGGCTAGGTTGACGATCGCGTCAAAGCAAGGTCGCACACCATGTCCCTCACCTCCCCGGCCCCTGCGCCCCATGAAGCCGACCAGCCGCGCGAGCGCTGGTTCGTCCACCGCCCCAAGGTCTACGCCGCTGACGTCCATGGCCGCTTCCGACGGCTGAAATGGCTGGCGCTGGCGATCCTCCTGGGCATCTACTACGTCACACCCTGGCTTCGCTGGGACCGCGGGCCGGGAATCCCGGATCAGGCGGTGCTGGTCGACATGGTGGGCCGGCGCGCCTATTTCCTGTGGATCGAGATCTGGCCGCAGGAGGTCTACTACCTCACCGGCCTTCTCATCATCGGCGCCTTCGGCATCTTCTTCGCCACCACCCTGCTGGGCCGTATCTGGTGCGGCTACGCCTGCCCCCAGACGGTCTGGACCGACCTGTTCATGTGGGTGGAGCGCAAGCTGGAAGGCTCGCGCACCGAGCGCATCCGCCTGGACAAGGCGCCGCTGTCGGCCCGCAAGCTGGGGCTGAAGGCGTCGAAGCACGCCATCTGGCTGGTGATCTCGCTGGTCACCGGCGGCGCCTGGATCTTCTATTTCAACGACGCGCCGACCCTGCTGCGCGAGATCGTGACGGGCGAGGTGTCGTGGAAGGTTCTGGCCTTCGCCGGGCTGTTCACCGGCACGACCTATTTCTTCGCGGGCTGGGCGCGCGAGCAGATCTGCATCTACGTCTGCCCCTGGCGGAGCTTCCAGGCGGCGATGGTGGACGAGGACACCTACGTCGTCACCTACCAGGACTGGCGCGGCGAAGGGCGCGCGCCGCTGCGCAAGTCGCAGAGCTGGGAGGAGCGGACGGCGGAAGGGCTGGGCGACTGCATCGACTGCAAGCTGTGCGTCCATGTCTGCCCGACCGGCACCGACATCCGCAAGGGACAACAGATCTCCTGCATCGGCTGCGGCCTGTGCGTGGACGCCTGCAACGACGTGATGGCCCAGGTCGGGCGCCCCGGCGACCTGATCCTGTTCGACACCCGCTCCAACCAGGTCGCCAAAGCGGAGGGTCAGGCCGCCCCGGTCAAGCTGCTGCGCCCGCGCACGGTGATCTACGCGCTCATCATCCTGGTGGTGGCCGGCATCATGGCGATTTCCCTGGCGCTGCGCCCGACGCTGGACGTCAGCGTGCTGCGCGACCGGGCGCCGCTCTATGTCCAACTGTCGGGCGGCGCGGTGCAGAACGCCTACACCATCAAGATCCTGAACAAGACGCACGAGGCGCGGACCTACAGCCTGTCGGTGGACGGGCTGAAGAACGCCGAACTGTCGGTCGCCAGCGTCGACTCCCAGACCGGCGCTTCGCTGACCCTGACCGCGGAGGCGGACTCGGTGGCCACCTACCGCATCTTCGTCCGCGTTCCGCTGGACGCCGCGAAGCCGGGGCCCACCAACGTGACGGTGCTGGCGCGCGACCTGACCAGCGGCGAGACCGGGCGGCACGTCAGCGTGTTCATGGCCCCCTAGGCCGTCAGGCCGCCCATTCGTGGGCGGAGTTTGGAAAACCTGCTTAGGCCGCAAGCGTCTGGACCCCGAGCGTGCGCACCAGCGTGCCGGGGTCCACGTTGCGGCCGGACAGCACGGCGACAGTCCGGCCCCCCGCCGGCACCTTCCCGGCCAGCAGGGCCGCCACCGCGGCGGCTCCGGCACCCTCCGCCACCATGCCGAAGGAGCCGTGCAGGGTACGCATCGCCGCCGCGACCTCCGCCTCCTCCACCTCGACCAGAGCGTCCACGAAACCGGCCAGCAGCGCTTGCGGCAGCTTGCCCAGGGCGTCCACCGCGATCCCGTCCGCGAGCGTCGGTCCCCGCCGGCGCGCCAGCCGCACCCCGACCACGGTGACGGAGGGCCTGCGCACCTTCACCGCCGCCGCCATTCCGGCCAGCAAGCCACCGCCGCCCACCGGCACCACCAGCGTGGCCAGATCCGGGCGGTCGGCCAGCACCTCCAGCCCCACCGTCCCCTGACCGGCGATCACGTCGGGATCGTCGTAGGGATGCACGAAGGTCAGCCGCCGTTCCGCCGCCAGTTTCAGCGCGCGGGTCTTCGCCTCCCCCACCGTGGCGCCGGACAGCACGACCTCGGCGCCCAGCGCCTCCGTCCGCTCCACCTTGCAGCGCGGCGCGGTGACCGGCATGACGATGGTCGCCTTCACCCCCAACCGCTGGGCGTGCAGCGCCAAGCCGGCGGCGTGGTTGCCCGCGGACATGGCGACGACTCCCGCCGCGCGCTCCGGCGCCGTCAGGCGCAGCAGGCGGTTCAGGGCGCCGCGCTCCTTGAAGGCGCCGGTCGCCTGGAAGGTCTCGGCCTTCAGCCAGACGTCTCCGCCTTGGGCGCATCCCAGGGACGGCGCGTGCAGCAGCGGCGTGCGGACGATCCGCCCGCTCAGCCGCTCGGCGGCGTCCTCGATGGCGGACAGGGGGAGCCAGGACGGCAAACGGTCTTCGGTATCGGTGCGTTTGGCAATGGAAGGCAGACGGGTGGCGTGCGCGGACGGCATCGCGGAAGTCCTCGGACGGAGGGTGCGGACTGGGGGCGGAAAAGCAAGGCGCGAAACCCGGCCCGCGTCAGCGGACCGGGCCGATAATTCGCGCAGAGCCCCGCATTCGCTCCGCCAGGAGACTCTGCGGACGGACGCAGGAACGGGTCAGGGGATGATGACGGACCGGATTGCGGGTTCCGGAAGACCCAGGGCGTACGGACACGCCACACTCCACACGAGATTGCGAAGACGAACGCTCGCGGTCCGGCGCCCTCTGTCAGAGCGCCGGGGCGGTAATTCGCATTCGGTTCAGGTGCGGGGTCGATCGCATGTCAACAGGCTGCCCCAGGACGGCGGCCCCGGTCAAGCCCTTCCCTCCCCCCTTCCCGCCTGGTGGAAGCGCTCCATCGACAACCGAAAGGACAAGAAAGTCCGCATCGAAACCGATTTCTGGCCGCACCCATGACCATCGGAACAAGTTTTCCGCTTTAAAATCCATTGTTGCGTCGCCAATAATTGTGATCACCAACCATCACTCTTCTCCGATTGATGGGAATTGCGGACTCATGCATGCAAGAGTAACCATGGAGGAAGAGATGAACGTCTTGGCGGTCCAGACGGCGCTTCAATCCCAAGGGTTCGATCCTGGTTCATTGGATGGCGTATGGGGACGGAAGACCATCGCTGCGGTCATCAAATTTCAGCAGGCGCGGGGTCTGGTACCGGACGGTGTGGTCGGCCCCCACACGGCGCGCGCCCTTTTCACGACCGCATCCCCGCCGGGAGTCACCGATGCCCTGGTCTGGATGGACGAGGCCAAGCGGCTGATGGGGACCAAGGAAGTTTCCGGTGACGGTTCGAACAAGGTGATCCTGCAATGGGCGGACAATCTGGACATCCATTACCCGAACGACGACATCCCTTGGTGCGGCCTTTTCGTTGCGCACTGCATCGGGGCCACCCTTCCTCTGGAACCGCTTCCCAACAACCCTCTTGGCGCCCGGAACTGGCTTAAATTCGGGAAGCCCTGCGAGCCCGCCTGGGGCGCGATCCTGGTGTTCTGGCGGGGCTCGCAGACCGGATGGCAGGGACATGTGGGCTTCTGCGCCGGCATGGACAACGACGCGTACCACGTTCTGGGCGGCAACCAGTCGAACAGCGTCAGCATCGCCCGAATCGCCAAGAACCGTCGTTTGGGCGCCTGCTGGCCGGCGACATCGCCCGACCTGTCCACGGGCGCGCTGGTCGCTTCCGCTCCGGTGGGGGGTGCGGTGTCGGTGAACGAGGCGTAAAAGGCATCGGGCAATGACGGGCGGGCCGGCGAAGGGAGCGGCCCGTCCCCTTACCGCCCTTCCCGCTTGGCGAGAAAAGCCAGCCGTTCCAGCAGGTGCACGTCCTGCTCGTTCTTCAAAAGCGCGCCGCACAGCGGCGGGATGAGGCTGTGGGCGTCCTTGGCGCGCAGGGTCTCGGGGTCCACATCCTCGACCATCAGGAGCTTGATCCAGTCGAGAAGCTCCGAGGTGGAGGGCTTCTTCTTCAGCCCCGGCACCTCGCGAAGGCTGTAGAACAGCGACATCGCCTCGCGCAGCAGGTCCTGCTTCAGGCCCGGATAATGGACCTCCACGATCCGCTCCATCGTGTCGCGGTCGGGAAAGCGGATGTAGTGGAAGAAGCAGCGGCGCAGGAAGGCGTCCGGCAATTCCTTCTCGTTGTTGGAGGTGATGATGACGAGGGGGCGCCGCGCCGCCTTGACCGTCTGCCGCGTCTCGTAGACATGGAACTCCATGCGGTCGAGTTCGAGCAGCAGGTCGTTGGGAAACTCGATGTCGGCCTTGTCGATCTCGTCGATGAGCAGGACCGGCGCCTCCGGCGCCTCGAAGGCCTCCCACAGCTTGCCGCGCACGATGTAGTTGGCGATGTCGCGGACCCGCTCCTCGCCGAGCTGGCTGTCGCGCAGGCGGCTGACCGCGTCATACTCGTAAAGGCCCTGCTGGGCCTTGGTGGTGGACTTGATGTGCCACTGGAGCAGCGGCTTGCCCAGGGCGCGGGCGATCTCCTGGGCCAGCACGGTCTTGCCGGTTCCGGGCTCCCCCTTCACCAGCAGCGGGCGTTGCAGCGTGATCGCGGCGTTGACCGCCACCATCAGATCCTCGGTGGCGACATAGGTGTCGGTGCCGGTGAAGCGCATGCCTGTTCGGTCCTGTCTCGTCAACGCGGGTGGCCTGCGGCCAGCCGCATCCTTCCAGCAGCCGCGGCGCCTTGCAAGGCGGAACCGATGGGGGGACGGACCGTTCCCGTCGCAATGCCCCGCCGAAGGATGGCCCGCCATGCCCGATCCCCGCTTCTGGCCCGCCTATCTGGCCGAGCACCGCGCCCCGGCGAACCGCGCCCTGCACGTCACCGGCACGCTGACGGCGACGGCGCTGCTGGCCGTGGGGCTGATCCGGCGCGACCGGCGGGCGCTGCTGGCCGCCCCGCTGGTTGGCTACGGCCTGGCTTGGCTGGGGCATCTGCTGGTCGAGGGCAACCGGCCGAAGACCCCGGAGGCGCCGCTCGCCTCGCTGGCCGCCGACTACCGGATGCTCGGCCTCGCCCTGACCGGCCGGCTGGGGGACGAGTTCCGGCGCCACGGAATCGCCGACCGGCCGGGCCTCAAGCCTCGTGCTGCGATCCCACGATGTAGGGCGTGATCTTCGTGTCCACCATGATGATGTGGTGGACCAGCCAGTCGGCCGTGAAGTCGTAAATCCGCCCGGCCGCCACCTTGGTCGGCGTGTTCATGAACTCGGCGCTGATGTCGTGCAGCGCCCTCTTGGCGGTGTCGTGCAGGGTCTTGTGATCGGCATAGCCCGGATAGTCGACGGCGAGCATCAGCTTTTCCTCGCGGTCGAAATGGGACTTCGTGTATTCGAACAGATGAAGGATCGTGTGGGCGACCAGCCTTGCGTCGTAGCGGGCCTGATTGATCGCCTGGTCGAGGTCGTTCAGGTGGCGGATCAGCCGCTTGTGGTCCTCGTCGATGCGATCGACCCCCACGCTCATTCGGCTGCGCCAGGCGATGTGCGGCATGGCACGCTCCGTGGACCGGCAAGTCTCCCGGGGTCGAAGGTACGGGGCCGGGCCGCGGGCGTTCAAGCGGATGCGGGCGACGGTGGTTGCGACACGACGAAGCAGCACCCGCCGCCCGGGCGGCGGCGCCGCGCGCCGCGCGCCGGACGCCGCCTTCGCGGACCCTTCAGGACGCCGCCTTCGCGGGCCTTTTAGGACGCCGCTTTCGCGGCGAGGGCCTTCTCGATCGCCTCGACCGCCGCCGCGGCCAGCGATGCGTCCGGGCCGCCGGCCTGGGCCATGTCGGGACGGCCGCCGCCGCCCTTGCCGCCCAGCGCCTCGGCGCCGACGCGCACCAGATCGACGGCGCTGAGGCGGCCGGTCAGGTCGTCGGTGACGCCGACCACGATGGACGCCTTGCCGTCGTTGCCGGCGATCAGCACCACCACGCCGGACCCGACCTGCTTCTTCAGCTCGTCGGCCATCGGCTTGAGGTCCTTGGCGGGCAGCCCCTCCAGGACGCGCGCGGCGAAGGCCACGCCGGCGACCTCCCGGACCTCGCCGCCACCGGCCTTGGCACCGCCGCCCAGCGCGACCTGGCGGCGCAGCTCGGCCAGCTCGCGCTCCATCTTCCGGCGCTCATCGACCAGCGCGGCCACGCGGGCCGGCACCTCCTCGGGGCGGACCTTCAAGGCCGAGGCCGTCTCGGTCAGCAGATGGTCGCGCCCGGACAGCCACGCCTTGGCGCCCGTGCCGGTCAGCGCCTCGATGCGGCGCACGCCGGCCGCGACCGCGCTCTCGGCGACGATGGTGAACAGGCCGATGTCGCCGGTGCGGCGGACGTGGGTGCCGCCGCACAGCTCGACCGAATAGTCGCGGTCGATCTCGCCGTGCGGGCCGCCCATCGACACCACGCGGACCTCGTCGCCGTACTTCTCGCCGAACAGCGCCATGGCGCCCTTGGCCTTGGCCTCCTCTGGGGACATCAGGCGGGTGACCACCTCGCTGTTGGCGAGGATGCGGCGGTTGACCTCCGTCTCCACCGCGGCGATGTCGTCCGGCGACAGGCCGGCCGGCTGGCTGATGTCGAAGCGCAGGCGCTCCGGCGCCACCAGCGAGCCCTTCTGGGTGACGTGCTCGCCCAGGCGGTTGCGCAGGGCCTCGTGCAGCAGGTGCGTGGCCGAGTGGTTGGCGCGGATGGCGGCCCGGCGCTCGGTGTCGACGCGCAGCTCGACGACGTCGCCCACCTTCAGCGTGCCCTTGGTCACCGTGCCGGCATGAGCCCAGACGGCGCCCAGCTTCTTCAGCGTGTCGCTGACGGCGAACTCCGCCCCCTCGGGGGAGAAGACGATGCCCTGGTCGCCGACCTGCCCGCCCGATTCGGCGTAGAAGGGGGTCTGGTTCACGACGACCATGACCTCTTCGCCCGCGTCCGCCCGCTCGACCCGGGCGTCGCCCTTGACGATGGCGGTCACCTTGCCTTCGGCGACCTCGGTGTCGTAGCCGAGGAACTCGGTGGCGCCGACATCGTCCTTCAGCTCGTACCACAGCTTCTCCGTGGCCGCCTCGCCGGAACCGGCCCAGGATTCGCGGGCCTTGCGGCGCTGCTCGGCCATGGCGGCGTTGAAGCCGGCCTCGTCCACCGGGCGGCCCTGGGCGCGCAGGACGTCCTGCGTCAGGTCGAGCGGAAAGCCGTAGGTGTCGTACAGCTTGAAGGCCACGTCGCCGGGCAGGGGCCGGCCCTCGCCGAGGCGGCCGACCTCCTCCTCCAGCAGGCGCAGGCCGCGCTCCAGCGTCTGCTTGAAGCGGGTCTCCTCCAGCTTCAGCGTCTCCACGATCAGCGCGCGGGCGCGGTTCAGCTCGGGGTAGGCGTCGCCCATCTGCTGGACCAGCGCCGGCACCAGCCGGTGCATCAACGGGTCGCGCGCGCCGATCATGTGGGCGTGGCGCATGGCCCGGCGCATGATCCGGCGCAGCACGTAGCCGCGGCCTTCGTTGGAAGGCAGCACGCCGTCGGCGATCAGGAAGGAGCAGGAGCGCAGATGGTCGGCGATGACCCGGTGCGAGACGGCGTGCGGGCCGTCCGGCGCGGTCTTCGTGGCCTCGGCCGAGGCCAGGATCAGCGCCCGCATCAGGTCGATGTCGTAGTTGTCGTGCTTGCCCTGGAGGACGGCGGCCAGCCGCTCCAGCCCCATGCCGGTGTCGATGGACGGCTTGGGCAGCGGGATCAGCTTGTCTGGCCCCAGCTGCTCGAACTGCATGAAGACCAGGTTCCAGATCTCGATGAAGCGGTCGCCGTCCTCGTCCGCGCTGCCCGGCGGGCCGCCCGCGATGTGCGGGCCGTGGTCGTAGAAGATCTCCGAGCAGGGTCCGCAAGGGCCGGTGTCGCCCATCCGCCAGAAATTGTCGTCGGTGGGGATGCGGATGATCTTCTCGTCCGGCAGACCGGCGACCTTGCGCCAGATCCCCGCCGCCTCCTCGTCCGAGGTGTGGACGGTGACCAGCAGCCGGTCGGCCGGAAGCCCGTACTCCTTGGTGATGAGGTTCCAGGCAAAGGCGATGGCGTCGTCCTTGAAATAGTCGCCGAACGAGAAGTTGCCCAGCATCTCGAAGAAGGTGTGGTGCCGCGCCGTGTAGCCGACGTTGTCCAGGTCGTTGTGCTTGCCGCCCGCCCGCACGCACTTCTGGGAAGTGACGGCGCGCCGGTAGGACCGCTGCTCCGCACCCGTGAAGACGTTCTTGAACTGCACCATGCCGGCGTTCGTGAACATCAGCGTCGGGTCGTTGCGCGGAACCAGCGGCGACGAGTCGACCACCTGATGGCCGTGCTTGGCAAAGAAATCCAGGAACGTGCGGCGGATGTCGTTGGCGGTCTGCATAGGGCGGTCCAGGCTCCGGTACTCGGCGCGGCCTTCACGCGGCCGAACCGTGCTTTTAGCGTGCCTAGCCCGGCCTGTCCACACGCCGGCGGCGGACGCGCCGCCCGGCCGGGGGGCGGCCGGCGGCGGCACCCCGCTCCCGCCGCCCTCCCGAAGCTGCCATAAAGCACTATGACCGACGACCGACCCGCGACGAGGCGCAGCATTACGAAGATCAATGACTTAGGCATCGACTCGTAATTCTTGTACTTCCGGACGATTCGCCGCCCTTCTATGCATTCATTCAGAAGAAAATCTGCTTTTTCTCATGGACATGACCATTGTATTCTCAAATCATCAGGGCGCCCGAGGCATGACGCGGAATAATGATTGACTGGACTGGTACAGGCCGGGACGATGACCGGGGCTGCACCGGGAAGACGCCGCCGCAATCCGGAGGCACGCCCTCAAAGCTTCCGGTGGCCGCCGGACCGTCCCGAAATGTCGGGAAACGCCCCGCCGGGCAGCGCCGAACCGGCGGAAGGCCCACCCACGCAAAAGGGGCGCCCCCCGCGGGAGGCGCCCCTTGCATGGTGCGAACCCGTTGGCCGGACCCGGCTCACTCCGGCGTGGAAGCCTCGCCGTCGCTCTCCGGGGTCCCCATCATGGCGTCGGCGACCAGGCCGGCGTTGCTGCGGATCTTGGCCTCGATCGCGGCGGCCGCCTCCGGGTTGTTGCGCAGGTAGTTCTTGGCGTTCTCGCGGCCCTGGCCGATGCGGGTGCCGTCGTAGCTGAACCAGGCGCCGGACTTCTCCACCACGCCGGCCTGGATGCCGAGGTCGAGAAGCTCGCCCACCTTGGAGACGCCCTCGCCGTACATGATGTCGAACTCGACCACGCGGAACGGCGGGGCCATCTTGTTCTTCACCACCTTCACGCGGGTCTGGTTGCCCACCACCGTCTCGCGGTCCTTGATGGCGCCGATGCGGC
>JAEZHQ010000263.1 GCA_023416455.1 Pseudomonadota bacterium
ATGACCGCGATGGACAACGCCACGCGCAACGCCGGCGACATGATCAACAAGCTGACGATCACCTACAACCGCACGCGCCAGGCCTACATCACCAAGGAGCTGATCGAGATCATCTCCGGCGCCGAAGCGGTCTAAAGACGGTCGACACGACGGCATTTCCCAAAATTCCGAGTTCCGAGGGAGCTTTACCCCATGGCCACCAACACCCAGGCGACGAACGCCACCGGCAAGATCACGCAGGTTACGGGCGCCGTCGTCGACGTCCAGTTCGAAGGTGATCTGCCGGCCATTCTGAACGCGCTGCACACCCAGAACGAGGGCAAGACCCTCGTTCTGGAGGTCGCGCAGCACCTCGGCGAGAGCACGGTCCGCGCCATCGCCATGGACAGCACCGACGGCCTCGTCCGGGGTGCGGATGTGGTGGACACCGGTGGACCCATCGCCGTGCCGGTCGGCCCGGCCACGCTGGGGCGCATCATCAACGTGATCGGCGAGCCGATCGACGAGCGCGGCGACGTCGGCGCCGAGCGCGCCTTCCCGATCCACCGCCCGGCTCCGGAGTTCGTCGAGCAGTCGACGGAGGCCGAGGTGCTGGTCACCGGCATCAAGGTCATCGATCTGCTGGCCCCCTACGCCAAGGGCGGCAAGATCGGCCTGTTCGGCGGTGCGGGCGTCGGCAAGACCGTCACCATCATGGAGCTGATCAACAACGTCGCCAAGGCGCACGGCGGCGTGTCGGTGTTCGCCGGCGTCGGTGAGCGCACCCGCGAGGGCAACGACCTCTACCACGAGATGATCGAGTCGGGCGTCATCAAGCTCGACGGCCCGGGCTCCAAGGTGGCGCTGGTCTACGGCCAGATGAACGAGCCGCCGGGCGCCCGCGCCCGCGTCGCCCTGACCGGCCTGACGCTCGCGGAGTATTTCCGCGACGAGGAAGGCCAGGACGTGCTGTTCTTCGTGGACAACATCTTCCGCTTCACCCAGGCGGGTTCCGAGGTGTCGGCGCTGCTCGGCCGCATCCCCTCGGCGGTTGGCTACCAGCCGACGCTGGCCACCGACATGGGCGCCCTCCAGGAGCGCATCACCTCCACCAAGAAGGGTTCGATCACCTCGGTGCAGGCCATCTACGTGCCCGCCGACGACCTGACCGACCCGGCCCCGGCCACCTCCTTCGCCCACCTCGACGCCACCACGGTGCTGTCGCGCCAGATCGCCGAGATGGCCATCTTCCCGGCGGTGGACCCGCTCGACTCGACCAGCCGCATCCTCGACCCGCGCGTCGTCGGCGAGGAGCACTACACGGTCGCCCGTTCGGTGCAGCGCGTCCTTCAGACCTACAAGTCGCTCCAGGACATCATCGCCATCCTGGGCATGGACGAGCTGTCGGAAGACGACAAGCTGGTCGTCGCCCGCGCCCGCAAGATCCAGCGCTTCCTGTCGCAGCCCTTCCACGTCGCCGAGGTGTTCACCGGCACCCCGGGCGTGCTCGTCCCGCTGGAGGAGACGATCCGCGGCTTCAAGGGCATCGTGAACGGCGACTACGACCATCTGCCGGAGGCCGCCTTCTACATGGTCGGCACCATCGACGAGGCGATCGCCAAGGCGAAGAAGCTGGCCGCCGAAGCCGCCTAAAGGCGGGCCGGCGCGCAACCTCCCTGACCGAGACCCCCCGCTCCCCTTCCCGGGGGAGCGGGGGCCTATGAAGAGGCACCAGGAGCCCCATGGCCGATAAAGTCGAATTCGAGCTGGTCTCGCCGGAAAAGCTGCTGACCTCGCAGCCCGTGGACATGGTCGTGGTGCCGGGTTCCGAAGGCGATTTCGGCGTCCTCGCCGGTCACTCCCCGATGATTTCGACCGTCCGCCCGGGCGTCATCGACGTCTATGAGGGGGACCGCATCGTGGACCGGGTGTTCGTCGCCGGCGGCTTCGCGGAAGTGACCGAGACCCGCTGCACCGTCCTGGCCGAGGAGGCCGTCCCGGTGGCCGAGATCGACCGCGCCAAGGTCGAGCAGAGCATCCGGGACCTGGGCGAGGATCTGGAGGACGCCAAGTCCGACGATGAGAAGGCCCGGGTGGAGGCGAAGCTCGCCGTCGCCCGCGCCATGCTGGACGCTTCTGGCGCTTCCGCGACCGCGCACTGACGACCGCGGCCCCGGCCGCTCCACCCGGAGCGGGCCGGGTCGTCTCCGCCGCACCGCACCATGCCGGCATCCCCTTGTGCCGGCACGGTTTTTTTGGGAATGGGAGGCGCCTCGCGGTCCGGCCGTTGAGGCGCCTCGTCGTTTCCGGTATCTTTTCCGGCATCTTTTCCGGCATCTTTTTCTTTTCAGGAACGCATCCGGCGCAAGGCCGGGAGGAGCGGGGTGGACCATGGCGACGCTGCACTGGCGTTACGAGGAGCTTCCCTGGGAGACGCTCGACCATACCAAGGTCGATCCGGATCTGGTCCCGCTGATCAAGGCGGCGGCCCTGGTGGAGTTCAACGCCGACGACTACACCGCCTATCTCTGCAACGTCTTCCACGACGACCCCGCCTTCCAGGAGGTCGCCCGGGGCTGGGCGGTGGAGGAGGTCCAGCACGGCCGGGCGCTCGGCCGATGGGCCGAGCTGGTCGATCCGGCCTTCGATTTCGACGCGGCGGTGGCGCGCTTCCGGGCCGGCTACCGCGTGCCCATCGATCTCGCCGCCTCGGTGCGCGGCTCGCGCACCGGCGAGATGATCGCCCGCTGCATGGTCGAGACGGGCACCAGCTCCTACTACGCGGCCATCGGCGACTCCACGGACGAGCCGCTGCTCAAGCTGATCTGCCGCAACATCGCCGCCGACGAGCTGCGCCACTACAAGATCTTCTACACCTGCGCCAAGAAGTACCTGGAGCTGGAAGGGCTGACCCGCTTCCAGCGCCTGAAGGTGGCGCTGTCGCGCATCGGCGAGTCCGAGGACGACGAGCTGGCCTACGCCTACTACGCCGCCAACGCTCCGGCCGATGCCGCCTACGACCACAAGACCTACAACCGCGCCTACATGCGCCGCGCCTACGGCCGCTACCGGGCGAAGCACATCGAGCGGGCGCTCGCCATGGTCTTCAAGGCCTGCGGGCTGAAGCCGCACACCCGTCTCTACACCGTCGCCGCGCGCGGCGCCTGGTGGCTGGTGGAAAGCCGCGCGAAGCGGCTGGCCAAGCAGGCCGCCTGATGCGCAACCCGTGGCGGGCCGTCGTCAGTCCCGCCGCAGGGCCTCGATCAGGGGGCGGAACTCCGCCAGGACGGCTTCGTAGACCGGGCGCTTGAAGGGGACGATCAGGTCGGGCAGGGCGTCGGCGTCGACCCATTTCCAGGCGTCGAACTCGGGATGGGCGGTGTCCAGGTCGATGTCGGCGTCGCTGCCGGTGAAGCGGGCGGCGATCCACACCTGCTCCTGGCCGCGCCAGCGCCCCTTCCACACCCTGCCCAGCAGGTGGTCGGGCAGGTCGTAGCGCAGCTTCTCCGTGGTCTCCCCCAGGATCTCGGCGCTGGCGGTGCCGATCTCCTCCTCCAGCTCGCGCAGGGCGGCCTCGCGGACGCTCTCGCCGTCGTCGATGCCGCCCTGGGGCATCTGCCAGGAATCCCGGCTGTCGCGGCGCTTGGCCACGAAGACCTGGCCGCGGCCGTTCAGAAGCATCACCCCGACGCAGGGACGATAGGGCAGGGACGCGCGGTCGATGCTCTTGCTCATGCTCTCTACTGCTTCTGGAGGTCGACCACCGCCGAGACCGGAGCGAGCACGAAGCCGCGGTCGGCCAGGCCGGTGAGCCAGAGGTTGATGCGTTCGATGGTGGAAGGGTAGGGGGAGCCGATGCCGACCGCGGCGCCGTTGGCCCTGGCGATCCCCTCCAGCTCCTTCAACTGGTCGTCGATGGCGCCGCGCGACAGGTCGCGGTCGATCACCCGGTCGGCCAGCGCCCGCGGCACGCCGGCGAGGTTGGCAAGCGGGCCGGCCACGCTGCGCGGCGTGGCGCGGGCGTCGAGGAGCAGAAGGCCGCGGGCCTTCAGGACGTCGACGACCGGCTTCACGGCGTCGGGCGAGGCGGTGAACTTGCTGCCCGTGGTGCTGGTGATGCCGACATAGCCGACGGCGCGGCCCAGCGACCATTCCAGCCGCTCCAGGTTGCGGTCGGGGGCGAGCATGGTCAGCAGGGCGTTGGGGCCGGGGTCGTCGCGCGGGTAGTTTTGCGGCTCCATGGGCACGGACAGCAGGATCTCGTGCCCCTTGCCGCGGGCGCGCTCGACCCAGCTGTCGAGCCGTTCGGCATGGGGGACGAAGGCCAGCGTCACCGTCGGGGGAAGCTTTTGCAGCGCGTTGCCGGTGGTCACCCCGGACACGCCCATGTCGGCCAGGACGATGGCGATGCGCGGGCGCTTGTCGGCGGCCGGGAAGGGGCGGGCGTAGACCTGCCAGGGCTTGCGCCCGTCGTCGGCGACGCGCGGCAGGGGGCCGCTGCGCGAGTC
>JAEZHQ010000348.1 GCA_023416455.1 Pseudomonadota bacterium
CGCCACCGCCGACACCCCGGCCGATCCGGAGGACGACGCCGAGGACGGGCTGCCGTCCGAACTGGCCGAGATGGTGGGCGCCGCCCTGGCCGGGCTGGGCAGCGGCGGCCTGATGCCGGGCGACGAGACCGGGGGGCGGGGGACGGCGGGCGGCGACCGGGGCCGCGATGTGTTGCAGCGGATGCTGCACGAGCACGACCTGAAGATGTCGCGCTACAAGGAGGCCGACGCCTTCGGCCGCCGCGTCGAGCAGGTGCTCGCCGCCGCGAAGAGCATCATCGCCGAGGCCAAGGCCGCCAACGAACTGGATGCCGCCGAGGAGCGCCGCAAGGCCGCGCGCGACCGCTTCAAGGCCTACGACCGGATCCTGGACGAGGCGCAGAAGGAGGTGGACGCGCTGCGCCAGGCCGCCTTCGGTTCCAGCGTCGGCGCCGAGGACGCGCTCGGCATCACGGCCGGTCCCGATGCGTCCGGTCCCGATGCGTCCGGTCCCGATGCCGCCGGTCCCGACGACACCAGCCTCGATGGCGGCCCTGACGACATCAGCCTCGACGACATCAGCCCCGATGACGGCCTCGATGGCGGCGCAACCGGCGGCCTCCTCGCTGCGGCCGGGGCCGCCGGCCCGGTGACGGCGCCGGTGGTCAACCTGCTGGCGTGACCGGGGGCCGGGGCCGGATCTGCCAGGCCAGGGCCGCCGTCTGGAGGGCGACGGCGCACAGCAGGGCCATACGGTGCCCCTCCGCCGCGTAGCCGCCGGCCTCGGTTGCGGGATAGAGGCCGATCAGGGCGCCGATGGCCGTCTGCAAGGCGAAGGCGACCAGGAACATCAGCAGGTTGACCGCGGTGATGACGCGCCCCGCCATCTCCGGCGGGAAGTCCTGCGACAGCAGCGCGTAGCTCATCACCGAGGAGGTGGCCAGGAAAGGGTAGAGCACCCAGGCCAGCGCCGGCGGGAGCGGCAGCCCGAGCGCGAGCGCGGCCTGCACGGCCACGGCCAGTGCCATGCCGGCGCTCTGCACGGCCAGCGGGGTGAGGCCCCAGCGCCGCGCCATGTCGGCGATGACGCCGAAGGAGGCGTAACCGGCCACCATGGCGATGGCGGCATACTGGAGGTGGAGGGCGACGCCCAGCCGGTCGAAGCCGTCCACGTCGCGCAGCCATGGGCCGGCCCACAGGCTGGCGTAGGCCATGAACACGCCCTGCACCGCCGCCGCCGCCGGCGCGAGGCGCCAGAAGAGGCGGTTGGCGAAAACCGCCGCGGTGCCGCGCAGCATGTCGGCCAGGGACGCCCGGCCGGCACCCGCGTCCCCCGCCGCCGGCCGGCGCTCCGGCACCGTGACGGCGATGGCCAGCGCCGCCACCACCGTGGCGACCGCCAGTCCGAGGAACAGCCCGCGCCAGTCCGTCAGCGTCAACAGCAGGCGCACCGGCGTGGTGGCGAACACCGCGCCGAGCCCGCCGAAGGCGATGAACAGCCCGTTGATCATCGGCAGCCGCTCCTTCGGCCACCACATCACGTTGGCGGTCAGCGCCGCCATCAGGCAGGCCGACACGCCGAGCCCGATCAGCGCCCGCCCGGCCGCCAGCGTGGCGAGATCCTCGCCCACCGCGAACAGGGCGGCTCCGGCGGCGGCGACCAGAAGAAGCGCCGCCTCCACCCGGCGCGGCCCGAACCGGTCGAGCAGCAGGCCGAGCGGCGCCTGGAACAGGCCGAAGGCGATGAAATAGGCGCTGGTCAGCAGGCCCAGCCCCGCCGCGGTGACGCCCAGCGAGGCGGTCAGCTCGTCGGCGATCACCGCGTTGACGGTGCGGTAGAGGTAGGACAGGAAGTAGGCCGCCGCGAATGGCAGGAAGACGGTGAGCAGGCGCCGCCGCACGCTGGGCGTCGCCGTCTTGTCCTGTGGTCCGGGGGCGGCGGCGGGTGAGGTTTCGGTCACGGGTTCGCGTCCGCTGGTCGTTGTCGTTGTCGTCGGCGTTGGCGTTGGCGTCCTTCGGGGGCCGTAGCGGCCCGCCGCTCCTCCTTTGTAGGGGAGCTAACCCCGGCGGGATTATCCCCGCAAGGGCGAAGCCTCCGATTTTGCTGCATGGGAGCGTCTTGACGGACGGGCTCGACAGGAGCACAGTTTCTTGCGTGAAGGTTGATGCTGCCACAGCATTGGACGCACGCAGCCGACCGGCCCCAGGGCCGGCCGGATAGAAGGCTGGAGTTCAAGCGGCAACGTCCACAAGGCCGCCCTTGGGCGCGCCCGACAGAATGATCACGTTGCCCGTCCGGCTGACCGGCGGTGGGGCCAAACCCGGGTGGCTCCGCCGCCGATTGTTTTTGCGGGTCCGCCCGTCCCCGGCCGGGCCGCCGCGACATCACCCCCGACCATCCCCCTCCAGACGCGCCGCCCCCGCGGCGCGTGATTTCGTTCGAGGTCAGGCCGCCCCCGCGGCGGGCCTGCCATCCGGTGGCGCGCCCCTGTCCGCGCACCCGGTGCCGGAGGTCGCACGCCGTGCGAACCATCCCCATATCCTGCACGCGGAAAGAGTTCGCCGCGCAATCCGGTGGCATCCGGGTTGACGGGCGATAAGGATTCCCATCCTCGAATAAGCGGATTTTCTGAGAATCTACCCTATCGATTGGAGCATAGTCAAAAAATGGCCGCAAATGAGTACGAAAAGGAGGTAGGTTGCGGTTGCTTAACGTGACATTAACCAGACTGGACTGAGTTTGTGGGCGACGGAGGCGGAAAGCGCGGGCATGAGGCCAGCAAAACCGCCCGCCAATTCAACCACGATGCTTGAAGGGCCCGACCATGAGCATGACCGGTGCCATGCGTGATGTGGCTGGAGCTGTCGCCGGCGCAGGGCGCCGGGGCAGAGGTGCGGGTCTCATGCTGGCGGTCCTGCTGCTGGCGGGATGCCCTGGCACCACCCTGCCTCCACTGACCGAGGCTCCGGGTGCCCGAAGGACGGCCGCGGCCGTGCCGCCGGTTCCCCGGGCCAAGCCGGTCCCGCCGGCGGCCAAGGCCGAGGCGAAGGACCAGGGCGGCCTTCCTGCCGCGGCCGCGGGGGCGATGGACGTAGCCGCCGTCGGCGGCGCCCGTCCGCCCCCCCGGATCACTCCCGATACGCTTGTCGGCCTGGACCAGTTCCAGACCCGGCGTCTCCTGGGCGCTCCTGTCGCAACGGAGGAGGCTCCACCGGCCAAGGTGTGGCGCTACGCCAAGGGCGATTGCACGCTCAAGGTCTTCTTCTTCATGGACATGACCTCCTCCCAGGACTTCCGAGCCCTCTCCTACGACATGAAGAGCAGCGAAAATGTCCCAGATGTCGACAACCGATGCTTTGCTCAACTCCTCGCTCAAGCCTGGGATGTGCCCAATGAGTGATACGCCGATCGCCCGCGTGGCCCTGGTCGACGACGACGACCTGTTCCGCGAATCCCTCGGCCTCAACCTTGCCGACGAAGGCTACGAGGTCGTCTCCTTCGACCGCGGCGAGCCCGCCCTCGACTTCTTCGCCGAGGGCGGCACGGTGGACATCGTCCTGCTCGACTGGCGCATGCCGAAGATGGACGGCATCGACGTCCTGCGCCAGATGCGCGCCCGCGGCATCGACCTGCCGGTGATCTTCCTCACCGTGCTGTCGGACCAGATCTACGAGGAGGCGGCGCTGGCCGGCGGCGCGCTCGACTTCGTGGAGAAGTCGCGCAGCCTGTCGATCCTGCTCAAGCGCATGCGCCTCATCGTCGACGGCACCAAGGGCGCGCCGGAGGAGGCCGAGGCCCAGTCCCAGCCCGTCCACACGCTGGGCAAGCTGGAGCTTCGCCTGGACAACAGCCGGGCGCTGTGGAACGGTCAGCGGATCGACCTGACCCTGACCGAGTTCAACATCGTCAAACTCATGGCGACCCGCCCGGACGAGGATGTCTCCTACCGCGAGATCTACGATCTCGTGCACGGCAAGGGCTTCCTGGCCGGTTACGGCCCCTCGGGCTACCGCGCCAACGTCCGCGCCTTCATCAAGCGCATCCGCCAGAAGTTCCGCGTCGTGGACGGCGAGTTCGACTGCATCGAGAACTACCCGGGCTTCGGCTACCGCTGGGGCAACGGTTCGGGGGGGGCCGGCCGCTCACGCAACGATGCCGAGGACATGATGGCCGATGGCGCTTCTGCCGACTGAGGCCCCCAAGCCCGAGGCGCGGGGGGGCCGCGGCGGCCCCGCCGCCCCCGCCGCCCGGGCCCGCTGGCTGTGGCGCTCGCTGGCCAGCCGGCTGGCCCTGCTGACCCTGGTCTTCCTGGCGGTCCCGGTGCTGATCTACGACCAGCTCCAGCGGGCCGACGAGGCGACGCGGGTCCTGCTGCTGCAAAGCGCGCAGCAGCAGGGCGCGCTGATCGCCCGCGCCCTCGAACCCGACCTCGCCCGTGCCGACCGCGCGGCCCTTCCGCTGCTGGGATCGGTGGTCGCCCGCTTCGCGGACGAGAACACCCGGCTGAAGCTTCTCGTCCGGCCGCGCGCCATGTCCGGCGGCGACGGCTTCTTCTACGTCGCGGCCGCCCCCTCGGTGCCGACCGACGACCTCGACACCGAACGCCACCAGCTCCTGGAGCAGGGCGTGCTCGACCGGCTCGGCGCGTCGTGCGAGGGCAACGCCCCGCTGGCCCTGCGCATCCCCCGCTCCTCGGGCGGGGTCGAGATCCTGACCTCCGTCACGCCGGTCAACACCGCCTTCGGCTGCTGGGCGCTGGTCACCAGCCACGCCGCCGGCGGCTATCTGGACTCCTCCCTCGGCCGGCCCTACTGGAGCACCCCGGTGGTGCAGGCGGCGGCGGCGATCTACGTGGCCATGGCGGTCCTGGTCCTGGCCGTCCTGCTCGGCGTGTGGCGCAACCTGCGGCGCTTCCGCGAACTCGCCCGCGACATCGTCAGCGGTGGCATCGGCGGCAGCGACGGCTCCTTCGCCGCGCGCAACACCGTCCCCGAACTGGCCGGCGTCGCCGAGGACTTCGACCGGCTGGTCGACACGCTGCGCGCCAACTCCCGCTCGCTGCGCCGCGCGGCGGAGGACAACGCCCACGCCTTCAAGACGCCCATCGCTGTCATCCGCCAGTCGGTCGAGCCGCTGCGCCGCTCCCTGCCGCCGGAGAACGGCCGCAGCCAGCGCGCCCTGACCATGATCGAGACGTCGCTGGACAAGCTGGACGGGCTCGTCTCCTTCGCCCGCCGCATGGACGAGGCGGCGGCCGACCTGCTGGCCCCGCCGCGCCGCCGGGTCAACCTGTCGGAACTGGTCGAGCGGATGGCCGGCGGCTACACCAGCCTGTTCGCCGAACGCCGGCTGCACATGCGCTCGCGCATCGAATTCGGGCTGGTGGTGCGGGCCGGCGAGGACATACTGGAGACGGTGGTGGAGAATGTGGTGGAGAACGCCGTCAGCTTCTCCCCCGCCGACGGCACGGTCAGCGTGCGCCTCGCCCGCCGCGGCGGCTGGGCCGAGCTGGTGGTGGAGGACGAAGGGCCGGGCGTCGATCCCGCCAACCTGCCGCGGATTTTCGAACGCTACTTTTCCCAGCGCGAGCCCGGCCGCGGCATGCCCGAGGACGAGTCGGCGCAGACCCAGGCCGAAGCCACCCATTACGGCATCGGCCTGTGGATCGTGCGCCGCAACATCGAGGCGTTCGGCGGCACCGTCCGCGCCGAGAACCGCCCGGGCGGCGGCCTGCGGATGACGGTGGCGCTGCCGCTGGCCTGACCGCCGGTCCGGCGCGCGGAGGGGGCGGGCTTTCCCCGCGCGCGGGTGGGGATACGGCCTTGCTCCCGCCAGGGGCGAGGGATACGGTGCCGCAACCGCGTCACGAACCGGCCGGCGGCCCTCCCATGAACGACATCGCCATCCACGTCCTCGGGGTTTCCGGCCTCCTCGCCCTGGTCAGCGTCCTGCCGCCGCTGGCGGCGCGGCTGCGGCTGCCCTACACCGTCCTGCTGGCGGCGGCGGGGGTCGGGCTGGGCGCCCTCATACAGGCCTTCGCCGGCTCCGCCGGTTCCGGGCCGCTCCACGATTTCCTGGCCTCGCTGGCCGGGCTGGACGTTCCGGCCGAGGCGCTGCTCCACATCTTCCTGCCGGTGCTGCTGTTCGAGACGGCGCTGGCGGTGGAGGTGCGGCGCCTGATCGAGGACATCGGGCCGATCCTCCTGCTCGCCGTGGTGGCGGTGCTGATGTGCACCTTCGCGGTCGGCTGGGCGCTCAGCCTGTTCACCTCCATGGGGCTGGTGGCCTGCCTGCTGCTCGGCTCGATTCTCGCCACCACCGACCCGGCGGCGGTCATCGGCGTGTTCCGCGACCTCGGCGCGCCGCGGCGCCTGACCATGCTGGTGGAAGGCGAGAGCCTGCTCAACGACGCCGCCGCCATCGCCCTGTTCACGCTGCTGCTCGGCATGCTGACGCGCAAATCCGACGGCGGCGCGCTGGCGGCGGCGGGCGAGTTCCTGCGCGACTTCGGGGGCGGGGTGCTGACCGGCACCCTGTGCGGGCGCTTCGTCTGCGCCCTGGTCGCGCCGGTGCGCAACCAGCCGATGGCCGAGATCACGCTGACCGTGGCGCTGGCCTATCTCAGCTATGTGCTGGCCGAGCATTACGTGGGGGCGTCGGGGGTGGTGGCCGTGGTGGCGGCGGCGCTGGTGGTCGGCTCGGTCGGGCGCACGCGCATCTCGCCGTCCACCTGGGGCGCCCTGGAGCATGTCTGGCGGCAGCTCGGCTTCTGGGCC
This sequence comes from Pseudomonadota bacterium, assembly GCA_023416455.1. GTDB lineage: Bacteria > Pseudomonadota > Alphaproteobacteria > Azospirillales > Azospirillaceae > Azospirillum. Next base: position 6,757 of record JAEZHQ010000348.1, read on the forward strand.
AACTCGCTGATCTTCCTCCTGACCGCCATTCTGGTGCCGCGCCTGCTGGGCGATGTGGGGTGGAGCGACGCCGGGCTGATCCTGGTGGTCATCCTGGCCGCCACGGCGGCGCGGGCGCTGGCCCTGTTCGGGCTGCTGCCATTGCTGTCGGCGGCCGGGCTGGGGCAGCGGGTCAGCCACTCCTACAAGGCGGTGATGCTGTGGGGCGGGCTGCGCGGCGCGGTGTCGCTCACCCTGGTGCTGGCGGTCACCGAGAACGGGCGCGTGCCGGAGGAGGTGCAGAGCTTCGTCGCCGTGCTCGTCACCGGCTTCGTCTTCTACACGCTGTTCATCAACGGGACCACGCTGCGGCCGCTGATCGGGCTGCTCGGGCTCGACCGGCTGCCGCCGGTGGAGCGCGCCATGCGCAACCGGGCGCTGGCCCTGGCGCTGACCGGCGTCAGCGAGCGCGTCGCCGCCGTCGCCCGCGCCCACGAACTGGACGCCGCCGCTGCCGACGCCCTCGCCGCCCGCTACGCCGAGCGGCTGGAGGCCATCGACCGCGAACGCGCGGCCGAGCCGCCCCTGAGCGGGGAGGACCGGGTGACCATCGGGCTGGCCATCCTGGTCAACCGCGAGGAGGAGCTGTACTTCGCCCATTTCAAGGAGGGCCTGCTGTCGCGCGCGGTGGTGGAGCTGCTGACCGGGCGCACCGGCCGGCTGCTGGACGCGGTGAAGGCCCAGGGGCGCGCCGGCTACCGCGCCTTCGAGACGCCCTTCATCGCCTTCACCCCCTGGATGCGCGCGGCCAGCCTTCTGCACCGCCGCTTCGGCATCCACGCGCCGCTGGCGCGGCGGCTGTCCCTGCGTTTCGAGATCCTGGTGGCGGTGCGCGCGGCGCTGCGCGAGCTGTTGGACGTCACCCGCGGCAGGATCGCCCGGGTGCTGGGGGATGATGTGGCGTGCGAGCTGGAGGGCATGCTGGCCGCCCGCCAGGCCGTGGTGGAACAGGCGCTGGCCGCCCTCAAGCTGCAATATCCGGATTACGCGCTGGTTTTGCAGGGCCGTTACGTCGGCCGCGCCGCGCTGCGGCTGGAGGAGGCCGACTACCGCACCCTGCACGCCGAATCGATCATCAGCCGCGAGGTTCTGGACGACCTGGAGCGCGACCTGGACGGCCGCCGCCGCGCGCTCGACCGGCTGCCCAGGCTCGACCTGCGGCTCGACCTGCACGAGCTGGTCGGCCGCGTGCCTTTCTTCGCCGGGCTGACGGCGGAGCGGCTGGCGGAGATCGCCACGCTGCTGAAGCCGCGCCTGGCCCTGCCGGGCGAGACGGTGGTGCGCCGCGGGGAGCGGGGCGACGCCATGTTCTTCATCGCCTCGGGCGCCGTGGAGGTGCGGGTGCCCGGCCTCGCCGAGCCGGTGACGCTCGGCACCGGCGACGTGTTCGGCGAAATGGCCCTGCTGACCAGCCGGCCCCGCAACGCCGACGTGCGCGCGCTCGGCTACTGCCAGCTGCTGGTGCTGGACAAGCGGGACTTCCGGCGGCTGGTGCGGCGGGATGGGACGCTGCGCGCCCATCTCCAGGCGATCGCCGAGGCGCGGCTCCTGCCGGCGGGAGCGGTGCCGGGCGCCGAACGCCCGGTGGAAGCCCGGGGATAGAGCGGATCGCGTGGAACCGGAATCGATTGGAAGCCTGAATCCGCTCGCACAACAAAGGCATGGAGTGTCGTGCGTTGCGGAATGAACGCACGACACTCTTGGGGAGGCCAGGGATCATGACCGCGCAAGCGTCCACCGCCGCCGCCGCTGGCGGGCGGCCCGGCTGGGTGGGGCTGATGCCCGCCCTCTTCGTGCTGCTGTGGAGCACCGGCTTCATCGGCGCCAAGTACGGGCTGCCCTACGCCGAGCCGCTGACCTTCCTGCTGGTCCGGCTGGCGCTGGTCGCGCTGGTGCTGGGGGCGGTGGCGCTGGCCACCCGCGCGCCGTGGCCGCGGAGCTGGGCGGAGGCCGGGCGCATCGCGCTGGCCGGGCTGCTGGTGCACGGCGTCTACCTGAGCGGCGTCTTCTGCGCCATCGCCAAGGGCATGCCGGCGGGGGTGACGGCCCTGATCGTCGGCCTCCAGCCGCTGCTGACGGCGGCGCTGGCCGGCCCGCTGCTGGGCGAGCGGGTGAGCGGGCGGCAGTGGGCCGGCCTCCTGCTCGGGCTGGCCGGGGTGGGGCTGGTGGTGGGCGAGAAGGTCGGCGTCGACGCGGCCGATCCGGCCGGGCTGGCGCTGGCCGTCGCCGCCCTGCTGGGCATCACCGTCGGCACGCTCTACCAGAAGCGCCATGGCACGGCCATGGACCTGCGCAGCGGCGCCGCCATCCAGTACGCGGCCACGGCGGCGGTGCTGGCGGTGCTCGCCCCGCTGTTCGAGACCATGCGCATCCAGTGGACCGGCGAGTTCGTCTTCGCGCTGGCCTGGCTTGGCCTCGTGCTCTCGGTGGGGGCCATCTTCATGCTGTTCGCGCTGATCCGGCGGGGGGCGGCGGCACGGGTGGCGAGCCTGTTCTACCTGGTGCCGCCGGTCACCGCGGTGACCGCCTGGCTGCTGTTCGACGAGCGGCTGGGGGCGCTGGCCCTGGTCGGCATGGCGCTGGCGGTCGTCGGGGTGGCGCTGGTCAACCGCGCGCCCTGAGCGGGAATTCCCGGAGGAGCCGTCGCGCCGCGTGCGCATTGCCAGGGACCGCCGCGCCGATTATGCTTAATGGAACCGGCGGCCGGGACGGCCGTCATGGACCGTCGTCGTCGCCTGGAACCAGCGGAAGTGTAGGCCATGGATGGGTTGGAGAACATCTCGCTCGACGACAACCGGACCCTCCAGGCCATCGGCATCCTGGCCGACGTGCTGGACGGGGTGGACGGCCCCGGCGGCCTCGACACCGTCCTGGTGTCCAAGGCGCTGCGCCAGGTGATCGCCACCCGCTCCCAGCCGGCCTTCGAGTTTGCGACGCGCGCCTTCAACACGCTCGACCCCGAGGTGCGCCGCAAGGTGGCCGCGGACGCCGACCACGCCGCCCACGACGCGGTGGAGCTGCGCGCCCGCGTCGGCGGCTTCCTGTCCACCGCGCCGAAGCGGGGCACCCAGCCGGGGGGCGCCGGCCAGCCGACCAGCTTCCTCACCGCGCTGAACCTGCGCGCCCGCCGCCGTCCCATCGCCAAGGAGTGATCCCGGGGGCCGCGCGGGTGGGCGGCCACCGCGCCTCCAATCCCGGTTCCGCCCGCCGCCCGGTTCAGCCGCAGGCCGGCATATGGCCGATCAGCGCGCAGTCCCAGTAGGGCTGCGGCCCGAATCGGTTCGCCAGGAAGTCCACGAAGACCCGCACCTTGGGCGACAGGTGGCGGTTCTGCGGATAGACCGCGTGGACCGCCGATTCCACCGCGTAGGACTCCAGCAGAAGGCACTTGAGGGCGCCGCTGGACAGGGCGTCGCCGCACAGGAAGGTCGGCATCACCGCGATGCCGACGCCGGCGATGGCGGCCTCGCGCAGCAGGTCGCCGTTGTTGGCGCGCAGCGAGCCCGACACGCGCACCGTCCGCATCTCGCCCCCGACGCGGAACTGCCACTGCTCGGCCGGCGGCACGTTGGTGTAGATCAGGCAATTGTGGGCGGTCAGATCCTCGGGGGCGGTGGGGGTTCCATGCTTTTCCAGATAGGCCGGGCTGGCGCACACCACGTGCCGGGCGGGGGCGAGGCGCTTGGCGATCAGCGAGCTGTCGCGGAGCCGCCCGATGCGCACGGCGAGGTCGTAGCCCTCGTCGATGAGGTCGACGTAGCGGTCGTTCAGGTCCATCTCGATCTCGATGGCCGGGTAGCGCGTCAGGAAGTCGGACACCGCCGGGGCCAGATGCAGCAGCCCGAAGGACACCGGCGCGTTGACCCGCAGCCGTCCGCGCGGGGCGGCGTGCAGGTCGGCGACGGCCTGCTCGGCCTCATCCAGATCGGCGAGGATGCGGGTGCAGCGCTCGTAGAACGCCTGCCCGACCTCGGTCAGGCTGAGCTTGCGCGTGGTGCGGTTGAGCAGGCGGGCGCCCAGCCGGTTTTCCAGCTCGGCGATGCGGCGGGAGACCACGGACTTCGAGAGGTTGAGGCGCTCCGCCGCGGCGGTGAAGCTGCGGGTGTCCACCACCTTGATGAAGGCGTGCATGTCATCGAGGCGATCCATGGGATTGTTCTACATGCTGAAACAATAAAGTTCCAGCGCCTCGCATGTCCGGGACCGTCCGGGCGTGCCATGTTTGTCGGGCGCCGCCTCCGCGGGCACGGGGCCATGGCGGGGACGGAGGATGAGGGATGAACGAGGAACGGACGAGGGGAGGGAAGGCATGGGGCTTCTGATCGACGGGCGCTGGCACGACCAATGGTACGACACGTCCGCCAGCGGCGGCGCCTTCCGGCGGCCGGAAACCCAGTTCCGGCAATGGGTGTCGGCCGACGGCTCGACCCCATTTCCGGCCGAGGCCGGTCGCTATCACCTGTTCGTGTCGCTGGCCTGCCCGTGGGCGCACCGGACGCTGATCCTGCGCCGGCTGAAGCGGCTGGAGGCGGTCATCGGGGTCAGCGTGGTCGACCCGCTGATGCGCGAGGAGGGCTGGACCTTTGCCGAGCCGGAGCCGGTGACCGGGGCCACGCGCCTTTATGAGGTCTATCTCCGCGCCCGGCCAGACTACAGCGGGCGGGTCACCGTGCCCGTGCTCTGGGACAAGCGGACCGGGACCATCGTGAACAACGAATCCGCCGAGATCGTCCGCATGCTGAACCGTGCCTTCGACGCGTTCGGCGACGCCACGCTGGACTTCTACCCGGCGGACCTGGCCGGGGAGATCGACCGCATCAACGCCTTCGTCTATGAGCGCGTCAACAACGGGGTCTACAAGGCCGGATTCGCCACCAGCCAGGACGCCTACGAGCGGGCCTTCGATGCCCTGTTCGCGGCGCTGGACGAGCTGGACGACCGGCTCGCCACGCGGCGCTACCTGCTCGGCGACCGGCAGACGGAGGCCGACTGGCGCCTGTTCACGACGCTGGTCCGCTTCGACGCGGTCTATGTCGGGCACTTCAAGTGCAACCTGCGGCGGATCGCCGACTACCCGAACCTGTCGGGCTATCTGCGCGACCTCTACCAGGTGCCGGGGATCGCCGACACGGTGAGCTTCGACCACATCAAGCGCCACTACTACGCCAGCCACACCACCATCAACCCCACCGGCATCGTGCCCAAGGGACCCCGGCTCGACCTGGAGGCGCCGCACGGCCGCTCCCGGCTCGGCGGCGCCTGAGCGACACGCTTCCGGCCGGCGGCCCGCAACATCCTCCGTTCCCGACGGTTGTCCGCGGACACCGTGATTTCCAAGGGAGTGGAATGATGCGTGGAATGGGTTTTGCCATCCTGGCCGCCGGTGCGCTTCTGGCCCTGCCGCCGGCGGCGCTGGCCCAGCAGAACCAGGGACAGGGCTGGGGCGGTGCGCTCGACCAGCTGAACCGGGCGGTCAACCCGAACGCCAATCCCGACGACCGCAGCCGGGATGACCGCAGCGGGGATGACCGCAGCCGGGGTGACCGCCGCTATGAAGGCAGCTCGGACGGCGAGCGGCGCGGGAGCGGCGACTATGCCGGCTATTCGGACCGTGACCTTCGCGACCGTTACGACCGGACCGCCGACGAGCAGCGCCGGATCCAGCGCGAACGCCGCGCGATGGAGGACGAGATGGAGCGGCGCGGCATGCGACGCTGAGCCGGCCGGCTTCGGCGGTCAGGACTTGAAGCAGCGGGCGAGGTCCCGCTCCGGCCCCATGGCCTCGCAGGTGAAGCCGTTGGAGAAGCGGAAGCGGAACGCGGCCGTCTTGCGCACGCTGACCGTCGTCTGGCCGCCGGTGTCCTTGAAGGCCACCCAGGCCGAGGCGTCGAAATGGGCGCTGAGGCCGTTGTTCAGGCGCACGCCGCCCCGCCGGTCCTTGATCACCTGGACCCCGGTGTTGTAGGCGATGATGCTTGGATTCTCCGCCGTCGCGGCGAGGCCGTTGGTGCAGTTCACACCGTCCGGCTTGACCGCCGCGCATTCGAACGGGCGCGGCTGCGACGCCGTCAGCACCATGGCGTAGATGGCAACCTCCAGGACGTTCATCGGCATCCGTAACCTCCCGGGTCCGCCACCTTGTCCGTTTCACCGCCGTCCCCCGCAGGCCCCGGGGGACCAGACCATTCTAGACCGGCATGGTTACGGAAAGGATAATGCAGCGCTCGCGCTGGAATCTTTCCGGCCGTTGTTTCCCGAGGTGCCGGGCCGGCTTGGCCGGAGGGGCGGCGGCGCCGGATCGGCGGGACAGGGAACTTCGCTGGCGCGTCCCCTGTTGCCGGTGTGACGACCCGGGGGGCGCGCATCCGCGGAGGGCGTGAGATGCAAGGTGGCGGACGCACGACGCTTGTTTCCGGCCGGCCGCCGGGGGATGATCCCGGCCGGCAGGGCGATGTGCCGTGGCTTCTCGACCTGCTGGGCATCGCCACCTTCGCCGCCGGCGGCCTGGCGGGCGTCCTCCTGCTGGTGAAGGCCCCCTTCGACGGGCCATGGCGGGTGGTGCTGGCGGTCGCCGCGGTCTTCGTCGGGATTCACGCCGGCTTCCTCATGATCGGCTTCGCCGCCAGCCTGCGCGAACTCGCGGCCGTCCGGCGCTGCCTTGCCATGGTCGCGCGCCGGCAGGCGCGCCGCCCGGACGCGCCGTGAGCCCCGGGCGGCACGGCGATCCGGTGCTCGATGCAGTGGTCGTCGGCGGCGGCCCGGCCGGTCTGACGGCGGCCATCTATCTGGCGCGCTACCGCCGGCGGTTCCTGGTTCTCGATTCCGGGGCCAGCCGGGCCTCGTGGATCGCGCGCTCGCACAACCACGCCGGCTTTCCGGACGGGGTGGCGGGGGACGCGCTGCTCGCCCGCATGCGCGCCCAGGCCGAGCGCTACGGCGCCCGCATCGAGGCGGAGGCGGCAACGGCGCTGGAGCGCCGGGAGGACGGCTTCCTCGTCCGCACCGCCGCGGGGCGGACGCTCGGCGCCCGCACCGTGCTGGCGGCGACCGGGGTGGTCGACCGCGAGCCGGAATTGCCCAACCTCCGCCAGGCGGTGCGCCAGGGACTGATCCGGCACTGCCCGGTCTGCGACGGCTTCGAGGTGATCGACCACCGCATCGGGGTGATCGGCCACGGCGCCGAGGCGCTGGGCGAAGCGCTGTTCCTGCGCGGCTATTCCGGCGACGTCACGCTGCTGACCCTGGGCGCGCCGCTTGCCCTGGAGGAGCCCGAACGGCGCCGCGCCGCGGCGGCTGGCATCCGCACCGTGGAGGATCCGGTGGCCGAGGTCCACACCGAGGGCGGGCGCATCGCCGCGCTGACCACGGTGTCGGGCGAACGGCTGGCCTTCGACACGCTCTATTCGGCGCTGGGCACGGTGCCGCGCACCGCCGCGATGGCGCCGCTCGGCGTGCTGACGGCGGGCGACGGGCGGCTGCCGGTGGACCGGCGCCAGCAGACCTCGGTTGACGGCCTCTACGCGGCGGGCGACGTGGTCGAGGGGCTCAACCAGATCGCCGTCGCCATGGGGCAGGCCGCCGTCGCGGCGACCGCCATCCACCGCCGCCTGCTGGATGCCGACGGCGTGGTGTGACGGCGTGGTGTGACGGCGGGGCGTGACGGCCCATGAACTTTCCTTGGTTCCGGCTGTTCAGGACTCCGGTTGTGCCGGTCGGGGCGGGCGTGGCCCGCGCGGGCGCTGGGCGGGGAGGCGGGTATGAGGGTCACGGGCGTTGCGGCGGCGCTGACGGCCGCCCTGGTGGGGCTTGCCATGGGGATCGCCCCGGCGGCATGGGCGCAGCAGCCCGGGCCGACACCGCCCGGCGAGACGCCGCCGGCGACCGCGCTGCCG
>JAEZHQ010000356.1 GCA_023416455.1 Pseudomonadota bacterium
GCTTGCGCTGCAGGACTTCATCCGCGCGCAGGCGCGCGTCGAATTCAATGAGCGTCACATGCGCGACGATGCCCGCCAGGTCGATCGCGGCTTCGACGCCCGAATTGCCGCCGCCGATGACGGCGACGCGCTTGCCCTTGAACAGCGGTCCGTCGCAGTGCGGGCAGTAGGTGACGCCCTTGTTGCGGTATTCGTCCTCGCCCGGCACGTTCATCTGCCGCCAGCGGGCGCCGGTGGACAGGATCACCGTCCGCGCCTTGAGCGAGGCGCCGCCGGCCAGCTGCACCTCGATCAGGCCGCCGGGGGTGGCGGCCGGCACCAGCCTCTCGGCGCGCTGGAGGTTCATGATGTCCACGTCGTAGCTCTTGACGTGCTGCTCCAGCGCGGCCGCCAGCTTGGGACCCTCGGTGTGCTGGATGGAGATGAAGTTCTCGATCCCCATGGTGTCCAGCACCTGGCCGCCGAAGCGCTCGGCCGCGACGCCGGTGCGGATGCCCTTGCGGGCGGCGTAGACCGCCGCCGCCGCGCCGGCCGGCCCGCCGCCTATGACCAGAACGTCGAAGGCGCCCTTGCGCTTGATCTTCTCCGCCTCGCGCGCGGCGGCGCCGCTGTCGAGCCTGGCGACGATCTGCTCCAGGCCCATGCGGCCCTGGGCGAAGGGCTGCCCGTTCAGGAAAACCGACGGAACCGCCATCACCTGGCGGGCGGTGACCTCGTCCTGGAACAGCGCGCCGTCGATGGCGACATGCCGGATCCGCGGGTTCAGCGCGCTCATCAGGTTCAGGGCCTGCACCACGTCGGGGCAGTTCTGGCAGGACAGCGAGAAATAGGTCTCGAACTGGAAGTCGCCGTCCAGGTCCTTGATCTGCTGGATCAGCTCCGCCGATTCCTTGGAGGGATGGCCGCCGACCTGGAGCAGGGCGAGGACGAGCGAGTTGAACTCGTGGCCCATGGGCAGGCCGGCGAAACGCACGCCGATGGCCGTGCCGGTCCGGTTGATCGCGAAGGAGGGCTTGCGCGCGTCGTCGTCGCGGCGCACCAGAGTGATCTTGTCGGACAGCGACGCGATGTCCTGAAGCAGGCCGAGCATCTCCTGCGACTTGGCGCCATCGTCGAGGGACGCGACCAGTTCGATGGGCTGCGTGATCTTCTCGAGATAGGCCCGGAGTTGGTTCTTCAGATTGGCATCCAGCATGGCGATGGTTCCCAGATCGGTTCTTGGCGTCGGGCGTTCTTCTTCTTGGCGGTGACCGGGCGACGCATGGCCCCGCAGGCCCCGGATCCGGAGGTCGTCCGGATCCGGGGCGTCCCGCGGCTCACCCAGGGGTGGCCGGCGTCGGTCCGGGACTTAGATCTTGCCGACCAGGTCCAGCGACGGGGCGAGGGTCTTCTCGCCTTCCTGCCACTTGGCCGGGCAGACCTCGCCGGGGTGGGAGGCGACGTACTGGGCGGCCTTGATCTTGCGCAGCAGCTCGCGGGCGTCGCGGCCGATGCCGCCGGCGGTGATCTCGACGATCTGGATCTTGCCGTTCGGGTCGACCACGAAGGTGCCGCGGTCGGCCAGGCCGACCTCCTCGATCAGCACCTCGAAGTTGCGGGAGATGGTGCCGGTCGGGTCGCCGACCATCGTGTACTGGATCTTCTTGATGGCCGCGGAGGTGTCGTGCCAGGCCTTGTGGGCGAAATGCGTGTCGGTCGAGACGCTGTAGATCTCCACACCCAGATCCTGGAACGCCGCATAGTTGTCGGCCAGATCCTCAAGCTCGGTCGGGCAAACGAAGGTGAAGTCGGCCGGGTAGAAGAAGACCACGGACCACTTGCCCTTGAGGTCGGCGTCGGTGACGTCGATGAACTTGCCGTTCTTGAAAGCAGTGGCCTTGAAGGGCTTGATCTCGGTGTTGATCAAGGACATGTCTTGTCTTTCTCCGCTGATTTTTGGACTGGAGCTGGCCGCATTCCGCCGTGCCGCCCGCGGTGTCGGCCCCCGTGGGGGTCGGCGCCGGGCGGTCCGTCCGGTTTCGGCTACCCCCTCGTTGGTGGGTTGCCCGCAGCGAAGGTAGGGAAAAACCCTCACCAATAAAAACAGAAAATACCAATCACATTAATCTACGGAATCGATTACACTGCGCCGCATGAAGCCGCTGCCCACCCTGCGCCAGCTCCAGTACCTCGTCGCCGTCGTCGACCGCTGCCATTTCAGCCGGGCGGCCGAGGCGTGCCTCGTCAGCCAGTCCACCCTCAGCGCCGGCATCCAGGAGCTGGAAGATCTGCTGGGCACGCCGCTGCTGGAGCGGACCCGCCGCTCGGTCCTGCCGACCCCGCTGGGGCGCGAGATCGCCGAACGCGCGCGCGCCCTGCTGAAGGGGGCCGAGGATCTGGTGGACATGGCCCGGTCGGCCGAGGATCCCATGGCCGGGCCGCTGCATCTGGGCGTGATCCCGACCATCGGGCCGTTCATGATCCCGCGCGTGATGCCGGGGCTGCGGGCGGCCTTCCCCAACCTGAAGCTCTATCTGCGCGAGGACCAGACGGCGCGCCTGCTCGCCCGGCTCAACTCCGGGGAGCTGGACGCCGCCCTGCTGGCCTTGCCCTATCCGATGGGCGACATGGAGAGTTTGGACATCGCCGAGGACCGCTTCTCGGTCGTCTTTCCGCCGGGGCACCGGCTGTCCACCGTGAAGGCGGCCCATCCCACCGACATGGCGATGGAGGATCTGCTGCTGCTGGAGGACGGGCACTGCCTGCGCGACCACGCCCTGGCCGCCTGCGCGCTGGAAGGGGCGCGCCGCAACACCGCCTTTCAGGGCACCAGCCTGCACACGCTGGTGCAGATGGCCGCCAACGGCCTGGGCGTGACCCTGCTGCCGCAGATGGCGCTGGACTCCGGGATCCTGCGCGGCCTCGACCTGGAGGCGCGCCCGCTCGACGGCGACCGCCCGTTCCGCCGCATCAGCCTGGTCTGGCGCCGGACCTCCGGGCGCAAGGAAACCTTCCGGTGCCTGGGCAAGGTCCTGAAGGCGGAGATGGAGGGGAAGGCGGCCGCCGCCGCGGCCTGAGCGGCCGGGGATCAGGCCGCCCCCGCATCCGCATCCGCCTCCCTGCCGTGGCGGCGGCCACGCCGGCGCTCCTCCACGATGGCGGCCAGGATGGACAGCGCGATCTCCTCCGGCGCGATGGCGCCGATGTCGAGGCCGGCGGGGGCGGTGACACGCTCCAGCGCCTCGGCCGGGACGCCGTCCTCGGCGAGCCAGCCGCGCAGCGCCGCCCATTTCGCCCGGCTGGCGACGAAGGCGACGCGCCGCTCCCCGGCGAGCAGCGCCGCCTTCAGCCGTTCCTGGTCGCCGCGCCCCTGGGTGGCGACGACCGCCCAGCGCTCGGCCCCGGCGGCCGGGCCGGCGAAGCCGTCGGCGCGCACGGTCCCGGCGGGGAAGGCGGCGAAGCCGTCGGCGTCGGTCACCGCGGTCACCGCGAAGCCCAGGCGCAGGGCGAGGTCGGCCAGGGCCAGGGCGACCGGCGAGTCGCCGGCGATCACCACGGCCGGGCGCGGCCGCATGGGCTCCAGGAAGATGTCGAGCGTCCCGCCGGACGGGCAATGGCTGCGGTGGTACTCGCGGCCGGCCTGGAGCGGGCCGCCCTGCCGCCGGGCCTCCTCGATCTCGTCGGCCGGCACCACGGAGATCAGCCGGGCCTTCCCGTCGGCCAGGCACAGCGCGGCGGCGCGGCGCACCGCCCCTTGCGCGCAGCCGCCGCCGACCCAGCCCCGGATGGTCCCGTCCGCCGTCACCACCGCCTTGGCCCCGGCCTTGGCGGCGGTCGCCGCGACGGTGCGGACCACGGTCGCCACCACGAAGGGGGTGCCGGCCGCGCTCAGCGCCGCGATGTCGGCGTAGGGGTCGGAACTGCGGATCGCGTGCGGGGGCGTCATGGTCGCCGTCATGGCTCAGATCCTCGCGAGGTAGGGCTCCAGGGCGGCCAGGCCCTCCAGGCTGTGGGCCGGGGCGAACAGGGCGACGTGGGGCAGGGCGGCGCGCATGCCCGCGGCCTCCGGCGCGTAGCCGGGCCAGCCGGCCATGGGATTGAGCCAGACGATCCGCCGGCTGCGGCGGCGCAGCGCCGCCATCTCCCGGCCGAGCCGCTCCGGCGGGCCGGTGTCGTAGCCGTCGGACAGCAGGATCACCGCGGTGCGGCCGTTGACCGCGCGCCGGGCGTGGCGGTGGTTGAAGCTGGCCAGGCAGTCGCCGATGCGGGTGCCGCCGGACCAGCCCTGGGCGATCAGGGCCAGCCGGTCGGCCGCGCGGGCCGGGTCGCGGTCGGCCAGCGCCGGCGAGACATGGACGAGGCGGGTGTGGAAGACGAAGCCCTCGGCCCGGCGGGCCTGGGCCAGCAGGCCGTGCATGAAGCGCAGGAAGACGGGGACGTAGGGCTCCATGGAGCCGGAGACGTCGAGGAGGAGGACGATGCCGAGCGGCGGCCGGCGACGGCGGCGGAAGATGAGGTCCAGCGGCTCGCCGCCGCGCCCGATCGAGCGCCGGATGGTGGCGCGCAGATCCACCGCGTGCCCGCGCCGGGCC
>JAEZHQ010000464.1 GCA_023416455.1 Pseudomonadota bacterium
CGCGCGTGGGGGTGAGGAACTTGGTGAGCAGGTTGAACACCGTGCTCTTGCCGGCGCCGTTGGGTCCGATCAGGGCGTGGATGGTGCCGCGGCGCACCTGGAGGTCGACCTCCTTCACCGCCACGAAGCCCTTGAACTCCTTCGTCAGCCCGCGCGCTTCCAAGATGATGTCGTCGGTCATCGCAGCCGTGTCTCCCTCCCTGTCGCCTTTATTGCCGGTTGTCCCGGACACCTTACTTGGTCCGCTCATCGCGGACGCATTCTTTGTCCGGTCATCCCGGACGTGGGTCGTTTCGCCGCTGGCCCGCCGCCGGGATCGGGTGCCCGGCATCCTTGACGTGCGTTCAAAGCACGCGGCGTGCCAACCGCCGGCGCAAGCCGCGGGAGCGTGGGATTCCTTCGTTCGGGAACCGGCCGCCGGCGCCGGCCCGGACGTCGGGCGTCGGGTTTCCGGACAGCCTGTCCTTTTTTCCGACACCCCGCCCGATCCGCCGGCCCGGTTGCCGCTTGCCAAACCGGGACATCCCTGCAATCCTGCGCAACCGATGGTGCCCCGCAGCCGGCAAGGCGCGGGGATAATAGGGAATGCGGTTCGGCTTCGTCGTCACCGTCCGGGACGTCGAAGCCAAAGCCGCGGCTGCCCCCGCAACTGTGTGCGGCGAGTTTCTTCCGATACGCCACTGGCCCCGCGGGGCCGGGAAGGCCGGACAGGAACGGTGACCCGCAAGCCAGGAAACCTGCCATCGGACCAACGCCGATCCAGACCGCCGGGGTGGCGGAGAAGGGAACTTGATCATGCTGAACACCGCTTTGGGGGCGACGTCCGCCTCGGCCGTCCAGACCGTCGCTTCCGCCTTCGGGGCGATCCTGCTGGGCGCCTTCCTCCTGTTCGGCGTCGCCTTCGCGCAGCCGCAGGCCATTCACGACGCCGCCCACGACGGCCGTCACTCCTTCGCCTTCCCCTGCCACTGAGCGTCGGTCCATGACGCTGTTCCGGCGGCTTTTCCTGGCCGCCATGGTTGCGGGCGTGCTCTCCGGCACGGCCGTTTCCGTCGTTCAACAGGTCACCACGGTCCCCCTGATCCTGGAAGCCGAGCGCTACGAGACCAGCGTCCCGGCCGCTCCCGGCCACGGGCACGGCCACGCCGCCGTCCCGGGACACGGGCATGGCGCGGCGGCACCAGCCGAATCGCCCGCCGAATCGCCCGCCGAATCGCCGGATCCGGCGGAAGCCCTGGAACGGCACGGCTTGACCCTGCTGACCAACCTGCTCGTCGGTGTCGGCTACGGGCTGCTGCTGGCCGGCGCCATGCTGCTGGCCGGGGCACCGGTGGACGCCCGGCGCGGGCTGGTGTGGGGTGCCGGGGGATTCGCCGCCTTCGCCATCGCCCCGGCCCTCGGCCTGCCGCCCGAACTGCCGGGAATGGGCGGGGCCGGGCTGGAGGCGCGCCAGGCCTGGTGGCTCGCCGCCGCATTGTGCGCCGCCGGCGGCCTGCTGACCCTGGCCTTCGCACGCAACCGGCTGGTGATCGCGGCCGGCGTGCTGGTCGCGGCGCTTCCCCACCTGATCGGCGCGCCGCACCCGGAAAGCCCGGAGGGCGCCGTGCCGCCGGAGATGGCCGCCCGCTTCGCCGCCACCTCGCTGGGGGTCGCGGCGGTGTTCTGGGCGGCGCTGGGCAGCGCCTGCGGCGCCCTGATGCAGCGCGTGGTCGCGCCGCGCCGCTGATCCTTGGAGCTTCGTGCGTTTCATCTGAAACGCAGGAAACTCTCTGTCTTCGTTCTGCGAGCGGATTCACGCTTCAAAATCGCTTCCGATTTTGCGCGATCCGCTCCTGGTCCTTCGTGTGGGGAGACGGCCGATGAGAAGCGGCCCGCTTGCGTCCAAGATCCCGGCCACCGTCATCACCGGCTTCCTCGGGGCCGGCAAGACGACGCTGATCCGCAGCCTGCTGGAGCGGGCGGCGGGGCGCCGGCTGGCGCTGATCATCAACGAGTTCGGCGACGTCGGGATCGACGGCGAGATCCTGCGCGCCTGCGGCAGCCCGTCCTGCGCCGAGGACGACGTCATCGAGCTGGCCAACGGCTGCCTGTGCTGCACCGTGGCCGACGACTTCGTCCCGGCGATCGAAAAGCTGCTGGCGCGCGCCGAGCCGCCCGAGCACATCGTCATCGAGACCAGCGGCCTGGCCCTGCCCAAGCCGCTGGTCCAGGCCTTCCACTGGCCGGCCGTGAGGACGCGGGTGACCGTGGACGGGGTGGTGGCGGTGGTCGATGCCGCCGCCGCCGCCGAGGGCCGGTTCGCCCCCGACCCGGCGGCGCTGGCCGCCCAGCGGGCCGGGGCCGGCCAGCTCGACCACGAGACGCCGGTTGAGGAGGTGTTCGAGGACCAGCTCCTCTGCGCCGACCTGATCGTGCTCAACAAGACCGACCTCGTCGACGCCGCCGGGCTGGCCGGGGTCGAGGACCTCATCCGCCGCACCCTGCCCCGCGCCGCCCGCATCCTGCGCGCCGCCCACGGCGCGGTGGACGCGCGCGTCCTGCTCGGCCTCGGGGCGGCGGTGGAGGACGACCTCGCCGCCCGCCCCAGCCACCACGATGCGGAGGAGGGCCACGACCACGACGACTTCACCAGCTTCGTCGTGGAGCTGCCCCCGCAGCCCGACCCGGCCGCGCTGGCCCGGCGGCTGGAATCCGTCGCCTCGGCCCACGGCGTGCTGCGCCTGAAGGGCTTCGTGGAGGTGCCCGGCAAGCCCATGCGCCTGCTGGTGCAGGGGGTGGGAACCCGCATCCACACCCATTTCGACCGGCTGTGGCGGGCGGACGAGCCGCGCGGCAGCCGCCTCGTGGTGATCGGCGAGACCGGCCTCGACCGCGCCGCGGTGGCGGCGGCCGTCGCCGGCTGACGGTCCACTCCGGACCGCCGCGATGCACCTCCTCGCCGCCCGCCAGGACGATCTCGACGCCGGCCCCCAGGCCGTCGATCTGGGGCAGAGCCCGGCCCCGCTGGTGGTCCTGTCCTTCTCCGACAGCGACCTGACGGCGCTGGCCGCCGGCTGGACCCGCGACCGCGACCGGTTGCCGGCGCTGCGGCTGGCCAACCTCGCCCGGCTGGGCCACCCGCTGTCGGTGGACCTCTATGTGGAGTCGGTGATCGCCGGGGCCCGGCTGGTCGTGCTGCGCCTGCTGGGCGGGGCCGGCTACTGGCGCTACGGGCTGGAACGGGTGGCCGCCGCCTGCCGCGACTCCGGCGTGGCGCTCGCCGTCCTGCCCGGCGACGCCCAGCCGGATCCCGGCCTGGACGGTTACGGCACGGTGCCGCCGGAGGCGGCGCGGCGGCTGTGGCGCTGCTTCACCGAAGGCGGTCCGGACAACATGGCCCGCCTGCTCGCCTACGCCGCGTCCCTGGCCGGGGGCGGCCCGCCCGCCCCCTGGAGCGAGCCCGTCCCGGTGCCGCGCTTCGGCGCCTATGAAGGCTGGAAGGGGCCGGCGCCGGCCGGCGCGCCGTCCGCCCCGCTGGTCTTCTACCGCTCGCACCTGCTGGCCGGCGACCTCGCGGCGGTGCACGCCCTGTGCGACGCGCTGGCCGGGCGCGGGCTCGCCCCGCTGCCGCTGTTCGTGGCCAGCCTGAAGGATCCGGACTGCGCCGCCTGGATGCGCGCCACGCTGGTCGCCCGCAAGGCCGCGGTGGTGCTGAACGCGACCGGCTTCTCCGCCGCCCGCGACGGCGCCTCACCGCTGGAGGCCAACGGCACGCCCGTCCTCCAGGTCGTTCTGTCGGCGGCCCCGGAGGAGGGCTGGCTGGCCTCGGCCCGCGGGCTCGGCCCCTCCGACCTCGCCATGAACGTGGTGCTGCCGGAGATGGACGGCCGCATCCTGACCCGCGCCGTCGCCTTCAAGGCGGAAGGCGACACCGATCCGGCGCTGGAGTTCGCGCCCACCCTCATCCGCCCCCGCCCCGACCGGGTCGCCTTCGCCGCCGACCTCGCCCGCGCCTGGGTGCGGCTGGGCGCCACCCCGCGCGCCGAACGGCGGCTGGCGCTGGTGCTGTCCGACTACCCCGGTCCCGGCGGCGGAATCGGCCACGCCGTCGGGCTGGACACCCCGGCCAGCGCGCTGCGCATCCTGGAAC
>JAEZHQ010000473.1 GCA_023416455.1 Pseudomonadota bacterium
CGCGCGCGCTTCTCCGAGGGCTTCTCGTAGTTCCGGCGCAGCTTCATTTCCCGGAAAATGCCCTCGCGCTGCATCTTCTTCTTCAGCGCGCGGAGGGCCTGATCGACGTTGTTGTCTCGGACCAGAACTTGCACGTTTACCGTCACCCTTTCAAATGGGCCGCGTTGCGGTTAAGCAGCAAATAGGCATGCGCTTGCGGGCGCACCCCTTGTGTGGGCCATCATGTATCACGGACCCGCCGCCATGGGAAGCGGAGTCTTCCGCGTCAAGCGCGGGCGAAACGGTTGCCGGGCGCCCGGCGCCTCTTAGATAATAGGCCATGGCCCTTCTGAAGATCGCCCGCATGGGGCATCCGGTGCTGCGCGCGGTGGCGCAGCCGGTGCCCGACCCGACCGACCCGGAGATCCGGCGGCTCGCCGCCGACATGATCGAGACCATGGCGGACGCTCCCGGCGTGGGGCTGGCCGCGCCGCAGGTGCACGAGTCGCGGCGGATCATCGTGTTCCGCGTGCCGGCCGACCGCTCGGGCGGCCCCGCCGTCGACACCACCGTGCTGATCAACCCGGTGATCGAGCCGGTCGGCGACGGCATGGAGCTGGGCTGGGAGGGCTGCCTGTCGATTCCCGGCCTGCGCGGGCTGGTGCCGCGTCACGCCCACATCCGCTACCGCGGCGTCGGGCTGGCGGGCGAGACGGTGGCGGGCGAGGCCAGGGGCTTCCACGCCCGCGTCATCCAGCACGAGACCGACCATCTCGACGGCGTTCTTTACATCGACCGGATGCCCGATCTGCGCTATCTGGCGTTCAACGAGGAGGCGCAGCATCTGGCGGCGGCGCTCAGCAGGGGCGAAGAAGAGGGGGACTGACCATGGATGCGGCCAACGACGGCGCGGCGGTGCAGGACGGGGCGGTGCAGGACATGGATGCGGTGCGCGACGCGATCCTGCTCGCCACCCTGCCCAACATCGTCTTCGACGGGTGGAGCTTGCAGGCCCTGCGCGACGGTGCGCAGATGGCCGGTTTCGACACCGGCACCATGCACCGGGCCTTTCCCGGCGGCGTGCCGGAGCTGGTTGAGCATTTCGGCGACTGGACCGACCGGCGCATGCTGGCCGAGCTGGACCGTCACCCGCTGGACGGGATGAAGGTGGGGGCGCGGATCGCGCTCGCCATCCGCACCCATTTCGAGGTGCTGGAGCCGCATCTGGAGGCCAAGCGCCGCCTGCTCGCCTATCTCGCCATGCCGCAGAACATCGGGCTCGGCCTGCGGATGCTCTACCGGACGGTGGACTCCATGTGGTTCGCGGCGGGCGACACGACGACCGACTTCAACCATTACACCAAGCGGGCCACCCTGGCGGCGGTGCTCAGTTCGGCCACCTTCTACTGGCTCGACGACCGCTCCGAAGGGCACGAGGAGACCTGGGCCTTCGTGGACCGGCGCCTGCGCGACGTGATGAACGTCGGGCGGGCGGTCTCGTCCGCGGGTCGGGTCGGCCGCCTGCTCAGCCATCTGCCGAGCCCGGTGCGCTTTGCCCGCCAGATCCGCCAGCGCAGCGAGAGCGCGCAGGCGGCGAACGCGACGATCCACATGGCGGAGAACATCTGAGGAGAGCATCAGGCCCCAGAGTTTCGTGCGTTTCATCTGAAACGCACGAAAACCCAGGCTTATGTTCGCGAGCGGATTCACGCTTCAAATCGATTACGATTTTACGCGAACCGCTCCATCACCCCTCGCACCGTGCTCGCGCACGGAAGGCGGGCTGAAGACAGCGAAAGGGGCCGGTCCGGACTTGCGGCCCCCGGTCCCCTGCTTCTTGCGACCCTGCTTCTTGCGACCCTACTTCTTGCGAAAGGCGTCGAGGGTGACGACCTCGCCGCGCTTGGGCTCCTCGTCCGGCGAATCGTCGCGGTCGGGCTTCACCGACGCCACCTTGGAGCGCTCAAGCCGGGGCTTCGACTCCTCCCTGCGGCCATCCTTCGGCCCCTCTGCCTCGCGCGTCGGCATGGCGGCAACTTCGGCGGACTCGGCCGGGGCCATGGGCTGGAACTGGAGCGCGAAATTCACCGAGGGATCGGCAAAGGTGGTGATCGCCGCGTAGGGGATGACCAGCCGTTCGTGCACGTTGTTGAAGCTCAGCGTCACCTCGAAATGATCCTCCAGAACCTCCAGCCCGTAATACTGGTATTGGAGGACGATGGTCATCTCGTTGGCGTACTGCGACGACAGGTAGTCCGGAATGTCGACCCCTGGGAAGGACGTGCGGAAGGTCAGGTAGAAGTGGTGATTGCCGGGGAGCCCGCGTTCGGCAACTTGGTGGAGCGCGTCACGAACGACACCGCGCAAGGCGGTTTCAACCATCCGGTCATAACGCAACTGCTCTCTCGGCATGCTTGGGCGGTCCTTAACGCCAGGAAGGGAAGTGTGGGCCTTCTGTTGCTAGGCGGCCCACGGCCCCACCCTCAGGTGCAACCCATCAGGAATTTAATTTAGGCTACCAGCCGCCGTTAGGCAGCGAGGCGAGCCTGAGCAACGTTGTCGTTGGCAACTATTGCAATGGCCCGATAACGGCGGAACCATGCCGAGCGAAGACCATGCCTTTACCACGCGTGTCGATCCTATTTCGCCCCCAACGAACCCGTCCCGTGGGCCAACGCCCGAAGGGCCGGTTTTGGTGTTGGTGGAGGCGCCGGGTACCGCCCCCGGGTCCACAACGCTTATTCCGCAAGGCGTTTATCGCCATAGTCGGTGCGACCGACACCGCCAATATATGCGTTTGCGCGCGCCATTGAAAGGGGGGTGACGGGAAATTCGGTGGGTCGTAGAGTGCCGCCGCAGTTCAGTCCCGGAGCTTCCATGCCGATCACGCCCGACCAGCGCGCCGACATCGACCGCCTGCGCGCCGTCACCGCCACCACCCGCCGCGCCACGGTTCCCGCGCTGGAGGAGATCCTCTACGAGCCGATCGAGGTTCTGGACCACGGTTTCCTGCGGGTCATCGACTATATGGGCGACGATTCGGCCGTCGTGCAGGCCGCCCGCGTGTCCTACGGCAAGGGCACCAAGAAGGTCTCCGAGGACGCCGGCCTCATCAAGTACCTGATGCGCCACCGCCACTCGACCCCGTTCGAGATGTGCGAGATCAAGTTCCACGTCAAGCTGCCGATCTTCGTGGCGCGCCAGTGGATCCGCCACCGCACGGCCAACGTGAACGAATATTCCGCGCGCTACTCCATCCTCGACCGCGAGTTCTACGTCCCGGCCCCGGAGCAGCTCGGGGCCCAGGCGGTGGTCAACCGCCAGGGCCGCGGCGACCGGCTGGAGGGGGAGGAGGCCGCCGCGGTCATGGCGCTTCTGCGCGCCGACGCCGAGACGGTCTACGGCCATTACGAGGAGATGCTGAACCAGCGCGAGGACGGCAGCGTCATCGACCCGTCGCGCCAGGGGCTGGCGCGCGAGCTGGCGCGCATGAACCTGACCCTGAACTACTACACCCAGTGGTACTGGAAGGTCGATCTCCACAATCTCCTGCATTTCCTGTCGCTGCGCGCCGACCCCCACGCGCAGTACGAGATCCGCGCCTACGCCGACGCCATGCTGGACGTCGTCCGGCGCTGGGTCCCCGCGGTCTTCGATGCCTTCGCCGAATACCGGCTGGGCGGCGCCCAGCTGTCGCGGACGGGGCTCGCGGTGGTCCGCCGCCTGCTCGCCGGCGAGGCGGTCACCCAGGAGTCCAGCGGCCTGTCCAAGCGCGAGTGGGGCGAGCTGATGGACCAGCTGGAGCGCGCCGGGTGAGGCCGGCACCGGACCGATGACGGCCGCCCTGACGCCGCAGGAGGCCGAGGCGCTCCACCGCCGCGGCCTGGTCGCGGCCGCGGCCGGGCGCTTCGAGGAGGCGCTCGACCATCTTGCCCAAGCCATCGCGTCCCATCCCACCGTGGCGCCCTGGTGGGCCAACTACGGGCTGGTGCTTGAGAGCATGGGCGACGGGGCGGGCGCTGCCGGCGCCTACGCCGGCGCGCTGAACCTCGACGCCACGCTCACCGTCGCCATGGACGGGCTGCTCGCCGTGGCCCGGGCGGTGCAGGGGGCCGGCCGGCCGGACGCCGCCGAGGCCGTCCTGCGCCGCGCCGCCGCCC
>JAEZHQ010000068.1 GCA_023416455.1 Pseudomonadota bacterium
GGGGTCGGCCGGTGCGTCCGCCATGGCGTCGAGCATCCGCCCATAGGTCCGGACCAGCAGCCTCACCTCCCGGTGGCCCCGGCTCATGGCGGCCATGGGATCCTCCCCGCCGATCAGTTCGGCCACCCGCGGATAGACGATGGTGTCGTCCTCCTGCTCATGCCGGAGCAGCCGTTCCCTCAGCAGCGCGCCCAACTCGATCAGTTCCTCCCTGGGCGGCAGCCCGGTCTCGCCGGCGAGCCGGTCACCCGTCGCCCGGATCCGGTCCAGGACCGGCAGGAGGGTCTCATGCTCCGCCTTCAATCTCCTGGCTTCCGCGTCGGACAGGATTTCCCGGCGGTGCCCGATGCGGATGCCGCCCAGCGCGCGCAAGGCGTTCAGGATCACCGCGACGTCGATACCCTCCTGGAGCACGGCGCCGGACAGCGGAGGCAGGTAGCCGAGCCCGGCCGCCATCATGGCCGCAACGGACAGGCCCATGCCCGCCAGGACGCTCTGGAGCGCAATGCGCCGCGAGCGCCGCGCGATCCGCACGGCCTCCGCCAATCGGTCGAGCCGGTCCACGAGGAGCACGACGTCGGCCGCCTGCGAGGAGACGGCGGCCCCCCGTGCCCCCATGGCCACCCCGACGTCGGCCCTGGCCAGCGCAGGCCCGTCGTTGATGCCGTCGCCCACCATCATCGTCGGGCCGTGCCGGCGTTCCTGTTCGACGACCGCCGCCTTGTCGGCGGGCGTACAGTCCGCGACCACGTCATCGAGATCCAACGCGGCACCGATGGCCTCGGCCACGTCGCGCCGGTCGCCCGTCACCATCACCATGCGGCGCACGCCGGCCTTTCGCAGGAGGCGCAGAGACCGGGGCGTCTCCAGCCGGATCTCGTCGGCCAGAAGCACGGATCCCGCTGTTCGTCCGTCGATGGCGACGAACACGCTCGCCGCCCCTTCACCCTCCGCCTGCGGCCGGTGCCGCGCGCGCCATTCCGATACCGGCGCGTGGCCTGCGACGTAGTCGTAACTGCCGACGGCCACCCTGTGCCCGCCCACCACCCCTTCGAGCCCACGGCCGGGATGTTCGGTGACCTCCGAGGGCACCGAAAGCTCTATGCTCCGGGCGCGTGCGGCGGCGATGATGGACTGGGCGAGCGGGTGCTGCGACGCCTGGTCCAGGGACGCCGCCAGTTGCAGAACCTCCGAGGACGAGTGGCCCGGGCCGGCGTCGATGGCGATCACCCGGGCGCGGCCGCCGGTCAGGGTTCCCGTCTTGTCGAACAGGAGAACGCGGACGGCGGCCAACGCTTCGTGCGCTCCGGCGGACTTGACCAACACGCCCCGCCTGGCGCAGCGCGACATGCCCGACACGATGGCCACGGGAACCGCCAGGATGAGCGGACACGGCGTCGCCACGACGACGACGGCGAGCGCCCTCTCCGGAGTGCCGGTCAGGACCCAGGCGAGCCCCGCGAGAGCCAGCGTCAACGGCACGAACATGAGGGCATAGCGATCGGCCAGGCGGGAGGAGGGGGCCTTCGACCGCTGGGCGGTTTGAACGAGCCGGACGATGCCGGCATAGGTGCTTTCCTCGGCCGGGCTTGCCGCACGCAGATCGAAGGCCGCTCCGGCATTCACCGTGCCGCTGCGGACCGCCGCGCCGGCCGGGTGGCGGATCGGGAGCGGCTCGCCGGTCAGGGCGGATTCGTCGAGGATGGCGTCTCCCCCGGTGACCGTGCCGTCGACGGGCAGCACATCACCCGCCCGGATCAGCAGCCGGTCGCCCGGCCGGACGCTGTCCACCGCCACCGGAACGACCTGCCCGGCGTCATAGCGGTGGGCCGTCCGGGGTGCCCGCCCAAGCAGGGCCGTCATCTCCCGTGCCGCGCGGGTGGCGGCATAAGCGTCCAGCCCCTGGCCGGTGGCCACCATCAAGGCGATGACGACGCTGGTGAGGTGCTCGTCCAGTGCCAGCGCGCCGGCCATCGCCAGGGCGGCGATGATGTCCAGTCCCGCCTCCCGTCGGCGAAGCCCCTGAAGAATATGCACGAGCTGGGCCGCAAGCACGGGGAGGGTTCCCGCGGACCACAGCCACGCCGCGACCTCCGGGGCTCCGATCCGCCACGCGGCGACGCCCAGCACAAGCCCGCAGGCGGGAGCGGCGAACAGCGCCAGGCTTCCGATTCCTGTGCCCGTCATGACGCACTCCCCGCCGCCCCGCGGCCGGACACCGGGGGGATCACGCCGACGCGACCCGTCCGCAACCGTCGCTCCGTCCAAAGCCGGCGGTCCAATGACGTTCCTCTTGGAAGACGATGCGGCTGGGATGTGGCATCGGCGCCATGCTTGACCTTCCCGGGCAGGGGTCCCGTCTGTGGGAGCAGCATCCTGAAGGAATGCGACCCGCGCCTTTATCAAGGTTAAGACCAACGCGCAGCCCGCTCGGGCATTCGAGGGGGGAGGCCGCGGAGGCGCGTCCGGCCGCGGCTGAAGCGCGGGGGCGAGCCGGTTCGGCGCGTCGTGACGGCGCCGCCGCGGGCTGGTGATCAGTCGGCGTGCCACCGGACGCGCGCGAAACACTCGCCCTTGTCGTAGTGCAGGGTGAGGTCGCCGTGCCGGGTGCGGCGAAGCGCCTCGCCGATGCGGCGGGGGAGGTGAATGTCGGTCGTCGTCACCTCGAAGCCGTCCGCGATGCTGCGGATCTCCATGATCCGGTTCAGCGGGTGCTCCGCCTTCTCCTGTTCCTCCTGGTGGCGCACCAGCGCCAGCAACTCCTGGCCGTGTTCGGCGGCGTAGCGGCCGGTCAGCGTCACGACGCCGGCGGGGCAGTGGTCGGCGATGCGCTCGCACGCCTGGCAGACGATCGGCGTCGCGGCGGTCGGCAGCAGTCCCCACCGCCAGCGGCCGTCCTCGTAGACGGCGCCGCAGGTCGGGCAGATGGCGGGATCGGCCATCTTCTCGCGCCGTTTGTAGGGGTCGTGGTTGTGTTCCTGGATCATGCGGTCGTGCCGTTCCGGGTTCGGACGGTGGTCCTGATGTCCGCGTTGCATGGCATCCTCCTTGCTGCGCTCGCGTGGGGGATTGTCGCGCATCCGGGCGATGCCGCCTTAATCTGGATAAACGATGGCACGGCGACCCGCCGGCTTCGTGCGCCCGGAGCGGCGGCGGCACTTTAATCTGGATTAACGCGCAGGCCGGTTCTCCGGGGCACTCTGGGCGCCGAGCGTTCGGCATCCTGGAGGCCATCATGGTCAAGCACATCCTGGTTCCCGTCGATGGGACGCCGTCGGATGAACGCGCGCTGGCGGCGGCGTTCGATCTCGCCGGCCTCTTCGTTGCGCATGTCGACGTCCTGCACGCCCATCCCGACTCCCGCGAGAACATGCGCCTGATCGGCGAGGGATTCCCGCCGGAGATGCTCGACACCATGCTCGCGGAGGCCGAGCGGGCGAGGCGCGACGCCGCGGACCGCGCCCGCCACGCCTTCGACCAGGCCGTCGCCATGGCCAGCGCCGAGGTCGCCGAGCGGCGGCGCGAGGGCGGCGGCGTCACCGCGTCGTGGCGGGAGGTGGCCGGCTGGCCCGTTGCGGCGATCGCCGCCGGGGGGCGCTTCGCCGACCTCGTCCTGTTCACCCAGACGGCGGAGACTCCGCACAGGATGGCGCTCCTCGAAGCCGCGCTGTTCGACACCGGCCGGCCGCTGCTGCTGACCTCGGCCGCGGTGGACGCGGACTCGCACCGGTCCGTCGCCATCGGCTGGGACGGCAGCCTGCCGGCGGTGCGGGCGGTCGGCGCCGCGATGCCGTTCCTCAAGCGCGCCACCGACGTCAGCATCCTCACGGTCGAGGAGGGGAGCGGGCGCATGGCCGCCGCGCAGGCCACGCGGCTGGTCGAGCATCTGGGATGGCACGGCATCGACGCCGTGGTCCGCCCGGTGCCGCGCCAGGACCGCACGGCCGGCGAAGCGCTGGCCGCCGCGGCGGTCGAGGCCCGGGCCGGCCTTCTGGTGATGGGCGGCTACGCCCACAGCCGGTTCCGCGAACTGGTTCTGGGCGGTGCCACCCGCCACATGCTGGGCACGCCGGTCGCCTGCTCGGTTCTCATGACCCATTGAGCGCGGCAGGAGGCGGCCATGGCGTGGGACGGACTGGCTCTGTTCGACCTCGATCCCGATTGGGCGCAGGGGCAGAGGATCGCCGAGCGCCTCGAACATCCGCTGTGCCCGTTCGAGGAGCGGACCTTCGAGGACGGCGAGCTGAAGATACGGCCGCTGGCCGGGGTGCGGGACAAGGACGTCTTCGTCGTCCAGTCGCTGCACGGCAGCCCGCAGCGCAGCGTGCACGACCGGCTGTTCCGGCTGCTGATCTTCGTCGGCGCGCTCAAGGACTGTTCGGCGCGGCGGGTGACGGTCGTCGCCCCCTACCTCGCCTACGCGCGCAAGGACCGCCGGACCAAGCCGCGCGATCCGGTGACCACGCGCTGCATGGCGATGCTGTTCGAGGCGGTCGGCACCGACCGCGTGGTGACCATGGACGTCCACAACCTCGCCGCCTTCGAAAACGCCTTCCGCTGCCGGACGGAGAACCTGGAGGCCAGCCCGCTGTTCGTGCGCCACGTCGCCCCGCTGGTTGGCGACGAACCGGTGTGCGTGGTGTCGCCGGACATCGGCGGCGTGAAGCGGGCGGAGCGGTTTCACGCCTCGCTGTCCCGCGCCCTGGGCCGCGAGGTCGGCATGGCCTTCCTGGACAAGACCCGCAGCGCCGGCGTGGTCGGCGGCGGAACCCTGGTGGGCGAGGTGGTCGGCCACACGGTGATCGTGCTGGACGATCTCATCAGCTCGGGAACGACCATGCTGCGTGCCGGGGAGGCGTGCCGCCGGCAGGGAGCGCGGCGGGTCTTCGCCATGGTGACGCATGGCGTGTTCGCTCCCGGCGCCGCGCACCTGTTGGCCTCGCCGGCGTTCGAGGGGACCGTCGTCACCGACACGCTGGCGCCTTTCCGGCTGCCGGAGGGTGCCGTCTCCCGGCGCCTCACCGTGCTGGATACCGCGCCGCTGTTCGCCGAGGCCATCGCGCGCCTGCACGCCGGCGGCTCGATCAGCGACCTGCTGGCCGACTGAGGGCGGGTGGCGACAGGCGCTCGCCGTAGCGGGCGGCGAGGATCAGGTAGCCGCGCAGCCGCTCCAGCCAGTGCGTCCGGCGCCCGTCCGCCTCGTCGAGCCGGCGGGCGGCCAGCCTTGCGCGCAGCCCCGCCCGGAAGCTGCGGTAGAAGTCCAGCAGCGGTGCGGGCGGCGCGTCGCCGGTCACCGTCCGGTAGACGTCGAGAACCACGTCGCCGATCCACGGCGCTCCCAGCCTTTCGCACTCCAGCCCGAGGAAGGCGAGTTCGTCGGCGGGATCGAGAAGGCGGAGGCTGCGATTGAACTCCAGGCAGTCGATGATGACGGGATCGCCGTCGAGGAAGATGTGCTCGGGCCGGAGATCGCCATGCGCCTCGACGATGCGCCCCTGCCGCGCCCGTTCCTCCAGCAACCCGCCGAACGCGGCGAGCCCGGCGCCCTGCGTGGCGGCGGCCGCGCCGGCGAGGCCGGCCAGGGCCGGCGCGCGGTCGACGACCTCCTGAAGGTTGGCGGCGATCTCGGTGGCGAAGCCGTCCCGGTAAGGACCCGGATCGCTGGTCATCCGCGGGGCGCCCGCGTAGAACCGCGCCAGCACCTGCCCCAACCGCAGGGCGTGCGGCCCGTGCACGCCGTGGGACAGGATCGCCTGGTCGAGCTGCCGCCGCTTGTCCAGGCGGACCATCCGCACGAGCCAGTCCACCGGCTGTCCGGCGCCGCCGAGGCGGAGCCGGCCGCCGTCGTCCACGACCAGCGGCACGAGGCCGAGGTAGACGCGCGGGGCGAGGCGGCGATTGAGGTCAACCTCGGCCTCGCAGTCCGCCTTGCGGCGGTCGATGGTCGAGAAGTCGAGCACCGGCGTGCGCACCGGCTTCTTGAGCTTGTAGGCGCGCCGGTCGGTCAGGAACACCCAGGACATGTGCGTCTGCACGGCGTCGACGGCGCCCGGGTGGTCCGGATAGGCGGCGGGGTTCCGCAGGAACGCGACCTTCCCGGCGAGCGGCACGCCGCCTTCGGCTTCGTCCGGGTCGCGGCTGGCCCTGCCGGTCATGGATGGTCCTCCCTGCCGCCCGCCGGCCATCAATGGGCGGGCTCCGGCTCGTGCGTGACGGGGGCGCCCAGCTCGCGGAAACGGAAGAGTGTCCAGGCCCGTTGGCCGTTGTAGTCCAGCACGCGCAGGTCATCCGCCTGTCGCAGGTCCTGGCACACCATGTCGAAATGCCGGCCGTAGCGTTCCTTCACCAGCGCGATGGGAATCTCGTAGGCGAGGAACTTCTCGATGCCCTTGCCGGCCAGTTTCCGGATCAGCGCCCGATGCTCCACGGAGTCGTAGGAGGTGAGGATGACGAGAGGGCCGCTGCCGGTGAGCAGGATGAAGGCGTGCATGGTCGTTCTCCTTCGTGAGGGGCGGAGCGTGCCGAAAGGCGGCCTTGGCTGGATCATGGCCCGGCCTGGCGGGGCGGCATTAACCGGGGTTAAGGGCGCCTTCCGGATTCGGGCGGAAGCTGGCCGCCGTCCGGTGCAACGGGAGGAGGCAGGCCATGGATATGCGTTCCATTCTCGTCCTGATGGGGGCGGAGCCCCGATCCATGGCTTCCCTGGGGGTGGCTCTTGATGCCGCCCGGCTCCTCGACGCGCCGGTCACCGGCCTGCGGGTGCCGTTCTGGCCCGAGGCGGGCTGGTTCATCGACACCCCGCAGGAGCTGCCGACGGGTCCGGCCGCCATCGACGCCGAACCGGCCTTCATCGCGCTGTGCGGTGAACAGGGCCGGGGGTGCGACTGGATCGCGGAGGACGGTCCCGCGGTCGAGCGGTTGGCCTTCCACAGCCGGTATGCCGACCTCGTCGTGGTCGGACGGTCCCGCGATTCCGCCGATGCGGGGGCGCTGCCGGTGGCCGATCTGGGGCGGCTCGCCCTGGCGACCGCGGCGCCGGTCCTCGTCGTCCCGACCGAGACCCCCGCTCCGTTCCGTCCGCATCGGGTGCTGGTGGCCTGGAACGGGCGGCGCGAGGCCGTCCGCGCCTTGCGGGAGGCGCTGCCGCTGCTTCGCCGGGCCGAGGAGGTGGTGGTGCTGACCGTGCGCCCGCCGGGCTTCGACGATGACCCCGACCACCGGATCATCGAGCATCTGGCCCGCCACCGCATCAAGGCCGATGCCCGCATCAACTTCGCCTCGGAGTTCGAGGCGCCGGGCGCCATCCTCGCGCAGGCGCGCGCGCTCGGCGCGGGCCTCGTCGTCATGGGGGCCTATGGCCACTCGCGGGCGTTCGAAAGCGTCCTCGGCGGGGCCACGCGCCACCTGCTGGAGCACGCCGACCGGCCGGTTCTGATGGCCCATTGAGCCGGCAGGCGACCCGGTCGCTTGAGCCGACAGGCGACCCGGCCCATTGAGCCGGCAGGCGGCGCGGCCGCTCAATAGGCCGCGTCGCCCATGCCGCCCGCGGGGGACTCCGGCTTCGCCTCGGGCCGCTCGGCGATCATCACCTCGGCGATCATCACCTCGGTGGTGATCAGCAGCCCGGCGATGGAACCGGCGCCCTGGAGAGCGACGCGCACCACCTTGGTCGGGTCGATGATGCCCGCCTCCACGAGGTCACAGTAGGTCCCGTTCTGGGCGTCGTAGCCGAAATTCGGATTGTCCTGCCCCAGCAGGCGGCCGATGACGATGGAGCCGTCCACCCCGGCGTTGACGGCGATCTGGCGGGCCGGCATCTCCAGCGCGCGGCGGACGATGTCGATGCCGACCCGCTGATCGTCGTTCGCCGGCTTCAGGTCCTTGAGCGCCCGGACGGCGTGGAGGAGCGCGACGCCGCCGCCGGCGACGATGCCTTCCTCCACCGCGGCACGGGTGGCGTGCATGGCGTCGTCGATGCGGTCCTTGCGCTCCTTGACCTCCGTCTCGGTGGCGCCGCCGACGCGGATGACCGCGACTCCGCCGGAAAGCTTCGCCAGGCGCTCCTGCAACCCTTCACGGTCGTAATCCGAGGCGGTCTCCTCGATCTGGCGGCGGAGCTGCGCGCAACGGGTCGCGATGGCGGCGCGGTCCCCGGCGCCGTCGATGACCGTCGTGGCCTCCCTCTCGACGCGCACCCGCCGCGCCTTGCCCAGCATGCCGATGGTCACGCTCTCCAGCGTGATGCCGAGATCCTCGCTGATCACCCGACCGCCGGTCAGGACGGCAAGATCCTCCAGCATCGCCTTGCGGCGGTCGCCGAATCCCGGCGCCTTCACCGCGCAGACCTTCAGGCCGCCTTGCAGCTTGTTGACCACCAGCGCCGCCAGCGCCTCGCCCTCGACCTCGTCGGCGACGATCAGCAGCGGACGTCCGGCCTGCACGACGCTCTCCAGGAGCGGCAGCAGGGGCTGAAGCCCGGACAGCTTGCGCTCGCACAGCAGGATGGACGCATCCTCCAGCTCGGCCACCATGCGCTCCACGTTGGTGACGAAATAGGGGCTGGCGTAGCCGCGATCGAACTGAAGGCCCTCGACGACCGAGAGTTCGGTCGCGGTGCCCTTGGCCTCCTCGACCGTGATGGCGCCTTCGGTGCCCACCTTCTCCATGGCCTGGGCCAGCAGGTCGCCGATGGCCCGCTCGCCGTTGGCGGAGATGGCGCCGACCCGGGCAATCTCCTCCGACGTGGCGACCTTGCGTGAGCGGGCCCTGATGGCGGCGACGGCCGCCTCGATGGCCATGTCGATGCCGCGCTTCAGGTCCATGGGGTTGAGGCCCGCCGCCTCCGCCCTGGCGCCCTCGTGCACCATGGCCTGGGCGAGGACGGTCGCGGTGGTGGTGCCGTCGCCGGCCTCGGTGCTGGTGCGGGTCGCCACCTCGCGCACCATGCGCGCGCCCATGTTCTCGAAGCGGTCCGCCAGGTCGATGGCCTTGGCGACGGTGACGCCGTCCTTGGAGATCCGCGGCGGCCCGTACGGCTCCTCGATGAGCACGTTGCGTCCCCGCGGCCCCAGGGTCGCCTTGACCGCTTCGGCCAGGATGTCCACGCCGCGCAGCATCCGCTCGCGGGCGTCCGTCGAGAACCTGACGTCCTTGCTTGCCATGGCTCCTGTGTCCTCCTGCCGTCACCGGGCCATTCTGGCGCTGGCCCGGCGTCCGGCGTTAACCTGGGTTAAACCGGGATGCTCAGCGCAGATAGGCTTCCGAGGCGTAGCGGCGCATCATGCGCTGGCTGTTGAAGCAGGAGCCGATCTTGCTGACCGACTGCTTCATCATCCAGATCCACCGCGCCCGGTCGCCGTAGAAGGTCGGCAGCACACGCTCCTCCAGCGCGCGGTAGAGATCGTCGGCGTCGTCGTCCGCCGTGCCGAGTTCGGCGTCGCCGATGGCCCAGCCGGTCGTGCCCTCGATGCACGCCTCCATCCACCAGCCGTCGAGCACGCTCAGATTCAGCACGCCGTTCAGCGCCGCCTTCATGCCGCTGGTGCCCGACGCCTCCAGGGGCGGCAGCGGCGTGTTCAGCCACACGTCGCAGCCCGCCGTCAGCCGTTGCGCCAGCGCCATGTCGTGGTTCGCCAGGAACACCACCGGCACGTCGCCGGCCAGGGCCTCGGCGTGGCGGTGGATGGCCTCGATGGCGCGCTTGCCGGTGTCGTCCTCGGGGTGGGCCTTGCCGGCCACCAGGACCTGGAACGGGTGCCGCCCGGCGAGGCGGCGCAGGCGGTCAAGGTCGGTGAACAGCAGGTCCGGCCGCTTGTAGCCGGTCATGCGCCGGGCGAAGCCCAGCGTCAGCGTGTCGGGCGCCAGCGTCCGGCCGGTGCGCGCCCGCACCTCGGCGAGCAGCGCCGCCTTGGCCGCCCGGTGGGCCTCCCATATGGACGCATCGTCGATGCGGTCGGCGCGCACCAGAAGCTCCGGTTCGTGCAGCCAGTTGGGCAGGCATTGGTGGAACAGGGCGGCGACGCTGGGGCAGGTCCAGGTCTCCCCATGGACGCCGTTGGTGATCGCGTGGATGCGGAAGCCGGGGAAGAGGCGCCGCGAGGTCTCGGCGTGCCGCTTGGCGACGCCGTTGACGTAGCCGCTGAGCGACAGGGCAAGCCGCGTCATGTTGAGCCCGTCGTCGCCGGCGAAGGGCATGATGACCGCGGGCTCCAGGAACGCCGTCAGAAGCTGCGAAACAAGGTCATAGGGGAAGCGGTCATGCCCGGCCTCGACGGGGGTGTGGGTGGTGAAGACGCAGCGCTCCCGCACCCAGTCCGCGTCGTATCCGCGCGCCTCGCCGTTGCCGCCGTTGCCGCCGTTGCCGTTGTTGTGGCGCGGCCGGCTGCGCAGCAGCTCCAGCGCCAGCAAGGCCGCGTGCCCCTCGTTCATGTGGAAGGTGCCGATCTCGAACCCCAGGGCCCGCAGCAGCCGGACGCCGCCGATCCCCAGCACGATTTCCTGGCGCAGGCGGTGCGCCGGATCCCCGCCGTAGAGGGCGTGGGTGATGCCGCGGTCCGCCGCGGCGTTCTCGTCCAGATCCGTGTCGAGCAGGATCACCGGCACGTCGTAGCCGCTGCCGCCGTGGTGAATGCACAGCCAGGGGCGCACCCACACGTCGCGCCCGGCGAGGGATATGGCGACCTTGGCGCCGAGCGGCCGCGCCCAGCGGTTGGGGTCCCAGGGATCCGGCTCCTCGGTCTGGCGGCCGTCGCCGTCGATGATCTGCTTCAGGTAGCCGTCGCGGCTGAGCAGGGTGACGAACACCACCGGCAGCTCCAGGTCGCTGCAGGAGCGGACGGTGTCCCCGGCCAGGATGCCGAGGCCGCCGGCGTAGGTGTGCATCTCCGGCCGGAGCGCGATCTCCATCGAGAAATAGGCGATCTTCGTGCGCTGGACGAGGGTGTCGAGCATGCCGGTGCCTCCGCCGTTCCGTACCGGGCCTCCACTGTGTGCGGGCGGGCGGGCCGGGCGTTAACCTGGATCAAGGCCGGGGGGCGCTTTACGCAGGTTAAGGGCCGCCTCCCCGCTTCGGCCGACAGTGCCGCAGGCGCGACGGTGTCCCGGCGAGGGGAGGGAATCATGCATCTGCTGCGTTCTGGTCCGGCCGGGGCGGAGAAGCCCGGCCTCCTTTATCCGGGTTGGAGCGGACGCATCCGCGACCTGTCGGGGATCATCCCCGACCTCGGCCCGCAGACCCTCGACGACGGGACGATGGATCGCCTGCGCGCGGTCGATCCGGAAACCCTTCCGGTCGTCGACGCCAACCCGCGCCTCGGTCCCTGCGTCGCCGGGGTCGGCAGGATCATCGGGGTCGGGCTGCGTCACCGGCGCCATGCCGGGGGGCCGGGCCGTCCGGTGCCGGACGAACCCGTCCTGTTTCCGACGTCGCCCAACGCGCCGTGCGGATCCAACGACGATCTGGTGCTGCCGCCGGGGACGGCGCCGATGGCTTGGGGGTGCCAACTCGGCGTCGTCATCGGACGGACCGGGCACTATCTGGAGGTCGGGCAGGCGTTGCACCACGTTGCCGGCTATTGCGTGATCAACGACGTCACCGGGCGGGTGCAGCAGGCGACACCCGGCGGCCAGTGGACCCGCGGCAGGGCCGCCGACACCTTCGCCGCGCTCGGCCCCTGGCTGGTCACCCGCGACGCGGTTCCCGAGCCGCGGGCGCTGCATCCGTGGAGCGAGGTGAACGGGCGCCGTTGCCAGGACGGCGCGACCGCCCGCATGGTGTTCGACCTGCCCTATCTGGTCGCCTGGGCGAGCCAGGCCATGACCCTGATCCCCGGCGACGTGATCGCCATCGGCACCGCGGCCGGCGGGGGGCTGGCGCAGGACCCGCCGGTGCTCCTTCAGCCCGGCGACGAGCTGTGCGTCGGCATCGAGGGGCTGGGCCGGCAGGTCCGGCGCGTGGTGGTCCGGCGGGGGTAGGGGGCCGGCCTCCCGAACGGCGCGCCCCGGGCAGCTTAATCTGGATCAACGCACCGGCCGCCCGTCGGGGGGACGCTGCGGTGGAGAAAACCGCAAGCACGCTGCCGTCGGGAGAGGGCCATGGCGAACCCCCGCTACATCCGCTGGTTCCGGGACCTGGGGCGCGGGGATGTGCCCCTGGTCGGCGGCAAGAACGCTTCGCTGGGCGAACTGTACCGGCATCTTGGCGCGGCGGGGGTGGCGGTGCCCGACGGCTTCGCGCTCACCGCCGACGCCTTCCGCGACGCGCTGAGCGGGGCCGGTGCGTGGGACGCGCTGCACGGCCTTCTGGACGGGCTTGGCAAGGAGGACGTGGCGCGCCTGTCCCGCGCCGCCGCCCGCGCCCGCGAGATCGTGTACGCCGCCGGCGTGGCGCCGCAGGCGGAGGCGGAGCTGCGCGAGGCGTACCGGGCGTTGCAGGGCGAGTACGGTCCCGATCTGACCGTCGCGGTGCGCAGCTCCGCCACCGCCGAGGATCTGCCGACGGCCAGCTTCGCCGGCCAGCACGAGAGCTACCTCAACGTTGCCGGGGAGGCGATGGTGGTGGACGCCGTCCGGCGTTGCCAGGCCTCGCTGTTCACCGACCGCGCCATCGCCTACCGCATCGATCAGGGCTTCGACCACTTCAAGGTCGCGCTGTCGGTTGGGGTGCAGAAGATGGTGCGCGCCGATCTGGCGGCGGCCGGCGTGATGTTCTCCATCGACACGGAAACCGGCTTTCAGGACGTGGTGTTCGTCACCGGAGCCTACGGGCTGGGCGAGACGGTGGTCCAGGGCGCGGTCGATCCGGACGAGTTCTACGTCCACAAGCCCACCCACCGTCGGGGGCACCGGGCTGTGCTGCGCCGTCGCCTCGGCGACAAGCGGGTGAAGATGGTCTACCGGCCGGGCCACAGCCGCGACACCACACGGGTGGTCCCGACCCCCGATGCCGACCGCGACGCCTTCTGCCTGACCGACGAGGAGGTGCTCCGGCTGGCCGGCCACGCCATCGCCATCGAGGACCATTACGGCCAGCCCATGGACATGGAATGGGCGAAGGACGGGCTCGACGGCGGCCTGTACGTCATCCAGGCCCGGCCGGAGACCGTCGCGTCGCGCCGCAAGCCCATGGAGCTGGAGACCTTTGTCCCGGAGGGCAAGGGCGTGCCGCTGGCCAGCGGGCGCGCGGTCGGCTCGCGCATGGCGGGCGGCGCGGTGCGCGTCGTCAGGGACGCCCGCCACCTCTGCGCCTTCCGTCCGGGCGAGGTGCTGGTCGCCGACACCACGACGCCCGATTGGGAACCGGTGATGAAGACGGCCGCGGCAATCGTCACCAACCGCGGCGGCCGCACCTGCCATGCCGCCATCGTGGCGCGCGAGCTGGGCATTCCCGCGGTGGTCGGGACGGGGAACGCGACGGACGTGCTGCGCGAGGGGTGCCCCGTCACCGTGTCCTGCGCCGAGGGCGACACCGGCAGGGTCTATGACGGCGCGCTGCCGTTCCACGTGGAGCGCACCGATCTCGGCAGCCTGCCGCGCCCGCAGACGCGCATCATGGTCAACCTCGGCAACCCTGACCAGGCGTTTCAGACCGCCGCGCTGCCGGTGGACGGTGTCGGGTTGGCGCGCATGGAGTTCATCATCAGCGAGACCATCAAGGTCCACCCGATGGCGCTGGTCCATCCCGATCGGGTCGAGGATGCCGCCGAGCGTGAGCGCATCCGGGCTCTGACACGGCAAAGCCTGAGCGGGCCGGCCTTTTTCGTGCAACGCCTGTCCGAAGGCATCGGCACGATCGCCGCCGCGTTCCACCCCAGGCCGGTGATCGTGCGCCTGTCGGACTTCAAGACCAACGAGTACGCCTCCCTGATCGGCGGGCGCGGGTTCGAGCCGGCGGAGGAGAACCCGATGCTGGGTTTCCGCGGCGCCGCGCGCTACGCGCACCCCGCCTACGAGGAAGGCTTCGCGCTGGAATGCGAGGCGCTGGCCCGGGTCCGTGGAACCATGGGCCTCGACAACGTCAAGGTCATGGTCCCGTTCTGCCGCCGCGTCGACGAGGCGGAACGGGTGCTGGACGCCATGGCCCGCCACGGCCTGGCCCGCGGGCGGAACGGGCTGGAGGTCTACATGATGTGCGAGATCCCCAACAACGTGCTGCTGATCGACGATTTCGCCCGCCTCTTCGACGGCTTCTCCATCGGCTCCAACGACCTCACGCAGCTCACGCTCGGCGTGGACCGCGACAGCCCGCTGGTCGCCTTCGACTTCGACGAGCGCGATCCGGGCGTACTGGCCTTCCTGCGCCAGGCGGTGGAGGGCGCCAGGCGCAACGGGCGGCCCTGCGGAATCTGCGGGCAGGCGCCGTCGGACTATCCGGAAATGGCGGAGTTCCTCGTGCGGCTCGGCATCGATTCCATCAGCCTCACGCCCGACAGCGTCCTGCGGACCCTGCGGCGTGTCGTGACGCTGGAGCGTGACCTCGGCCGGGCACCGCGCGGGCGCGAGCCGGCAGGAACGGAGGAGCCGTCATGAGGCACGTCGTCGTCTTCGCCCACCCGCGTTCCGGCAGCTTCATCCGGCAGGCCGCCGGCGCCTGTGTGGACGAGCTGGAGCGGTGCGGGCACACGGCGGAGCGCATCGACACCGGCATCGCGCGCGTGCGCCGGACCGTGCGCGATCACTTCTGACGACGCCGAGCGTCACACTTCCAAACCACGGAGGTCACCATGCGTCATGGATCCTATGCCGCCACGCTCCCCGCTGCGCTGGCCGCAACGGCGCTTCTCGCGGCGTCCTGGCCAGCCCTTGCGCAATCCCAGGGCAGGAACGACGAGCCGATCGGCCAATCCTCGTTCCTGACCAACTGCGCTGTGTGCCACGGCCCCGAAGGAAAGGGCGACGGCCCCTATGCCTCGCTTCTCACCAGGAAGCCGGCGACGCTCACCACCATCCGCGAACGCAACAAGGGCATCTTCCCGCAGGAGTACCTGTACAAGCTGATCGACGGCCGCGAGATGATCCCGGCGCACGGCACCCGCGACATGCCGGTGTGGGGGGATGTCTTCCGCGCGCAATCCGTTCAGGACTTCTGGCCCTGGGGGTCCGAGCAGGTCGTCCGGGGCAGGATCCTGGAGGTCATTTTCTACATCCAGTCGATCCAGGGTAAATAGGGGGCGGCAAATAGGGGGCCGCCCGGTCACGGCCCATGCCGCGTCGCGGCGTCGTTCAGCAGGGCGACGACCTCGGCGTCGTCGAGCTGGGGAAAGCTGAGGTAGAACCGGCCGACCGCTCCGAAGAGGTCGGGCGCCGCCAGGCAGACCGCCTCGTCCACCTCGGCGCGCAGCGTTGCGATCACCTCCGGCGGCGCCACCGGAACCGCCAGCACCAGCCGGGCGGG
The DNA here is from genome assembly GCA_023416455.1 of Pseudomonadota bacterium. Lineage (GTDB taxonomy): Bacteria > Pseudomonadota > Alphaproteobacteria > Azospirillales > Azospirillaceae > Azospirillum. Next base: position 15,392 of record JAEZHQ010000068.1, read on the forward strand.
TTGTGCCTTCCGCACGGACCGCAGGGCGGCGCGCATGGTGGCGCCGGTGGCGATGCCGTCGTCGATGACGATGGCCGTGCGCCCGGCGACGGCCACGCGGGCGCGGGCGCCGCAATAGCGCAGGCGCCGCCGCTCCAGCTCCTCGACCTGCCGGTCCGCTTCCTCCTTGAACCACGCCGGGGAGACGGCCTCGCCGATCTCCTCGTTGAGCACCAGTTCCGGCGGTTCGCCTTCGGCGACGGCGCCGACGGCCAGCTCCGGCTGGAAGGGAGCGCCGATCTTGCGGACGAGCACGAGGTCGAGCGGGGCGTCGAGCGCGACCGCGACCGGATGCGCGACGGCCACGCCGCCGCGCGGCAGGGCGAGCACGACGGGATGCCGGTCCTTGTACGGCATCAGGTTGGCCGCCAGATGCCGGCCGGCGTCGGCACGGTCGAGGAACAGAGGGGTCATCGGGTGCCTTTCTCGGACCGGGTGGCGTTCGGGCGGAGGAGCCCGTCGATGGCGCGCATGGCCGGGGTGATCGGGATGGCAAAGCCGATGCCGGTGTTGCTGATGGCGGATCCGATGAGGCTGTCGTTGATCCCGATCAGCTCGCCCCTGAGGTTCACCAGGGCGCCGCCCGAGTTGCCGGGGTTGATGGACGCATCGGTCTGGATGTAGGTGCCGTCGGGCTCGCCAGGATTGCGCACCCCCAGGCCGCTGACGATTCCGAGCGTCGCGGTCTGGGCGAGACCGAACGGGTTCCCGATGGCCACGACGTAATCGCCCACGCGCAGGACGTCGGAGTTTCCGAGCGGAACCGGAACGAGGTCGCGCGCCTCGACGCGGATCACCGCGACGTCGCTGGCCGCGTCGGCGCCGACCAGCCGGGCGGTGAGGCGGCGGGTGTCGGCGAGAGTGACGGTGATCGTGTCGGCGCCGTCGACGAGGTGGCGCGTGGTGAGGATGACGCCGTTGGGTGCGTCGATGACGATGCCGGAGCCCTGGACGAGGAAATGCCGCTCCTCCGGCTGCACGCGCTTGGGCAGGCCGAACATGCGGCGGAACTCGGGATCCCGGACCAGGGCCATTTCCTCCGCCGAGAGGGACCCGCTCGCGGCGATGCTGACCACCCCCGGGAGCACCCGCTCCAGCATGGGGGCGAGCGTGGGCGTGCCGTTCCGCGGGTCGCCGACGGCGCCACCCAGGGCGCAGGCGCCGAGGCCCAGCAGCAGGGCCAGTCCGCCGGCGATCCGTCGGGCCAGCCGCAGGATCCGGTTCCCGGTTTGTCGAAGCATGCGCTCGGCCCCCCTTCGTGCCGCCGCCGGTGTGCTCGCCCGGTCCGGCCCGGCGGCGGCCTCATTGGACAACGGTTCCGCGGAGCTGCGGTTAACCCAGGTTAAAGCGCCGCCGCCGGCCGGAGCCGGGCCGCCGCGCGCAAGGAGGGTGGCACAAGGGGGGCGGCACAAGGGGGGCGGCACAAGGTTCGGCCGCCTCACCCCACCTTGAGCACCGCCGCTCCAGCCAGTTGGCCGCTGCGCAGCCGGTCCACCGCATCGTTGGCCCGGGCGAGGGGGAACAGGGTGGTGGTCGTGCGCACGGGAATCCGCGGTGCCAGCGCGAGGAACTCCTCACCGTCGCGGCGCGTCAGGTTGGCGACCGAGCGGACCGTCCGCTCTCCCCACAGCAGCTCGTAGGGAAAGGACGGGATGTCGCTCATGTGGATGCCCGCGCAGACGACGGTGCCGCCCCGGGCCACCGCCTTCAGCGCCGCCGGCACCAGGGATCCGACGGGGGCGAAGATCAGCGCGGCGTCGAGCGGCTCCGGCGGCCGCTCGTCGGAGCCGCCGGTCCAGGCCGCGCCCAGAGAACGGGCGAGCGCCTGGGCTTCGCCGTCGCCCGGGCGGGTGAAGGCGAACAGGCTGCGCCCCTGGTGGCGGGCCACCTGGGCCACGATGTGCGCCGCCGCCCCGAAGCCGTACAGGCCCAGCCTCGCCGCATCCCCGGCCATGCGCAGCGCGCGGTAGCCGATCAGCCCGGCGCACATCAGCGGTGCCGCTTCGACGTCGGAATAGGACGGGTCGATGGGGAAGACGTAGCGCTCGTCCGCAACCGTCATCTCCGCATAACCCCCGTTCACCTGATAGCCGGTGTAGCGTGCCTGGCCGCACAGGTTCTCGCGGCCCGAGCGGCAATAGGCGCACGTCCCGCAACTCCAGGCGAGCCAGGGCACGCCGACGCGCTCGCCGACCCACCGCCGCTCCACCCCGGGGCCGGCGGCGATGATGGTGCCGATGATCTCGTGACCGGGCACCAGCGGCAAGGCGGGGTGTGGCAGCTCGCCGTCGATGACGTGCAGGTCGGTGCGGCAGACCGCGCAGGCGTGCACCCGGATCAGCACCTGCCGGTCGCCCGGCACCGGGTCGGGCAGGGTCGATTCGACGAGCCGCACATTGGGCTGCGTCAGGACCATCGCTTTCATGGCGGAGCCTCCCTCTGGGGTTCCCGGAGCGCCGTTCCCGTGATGCGCCGCGCGCACCGGGTGGCCTGGGGACTCAGGTGGGCGCGCGGCCTGGCCGGATCGAGGACGGATCCGCGGCGGCATCGGCGTCCAGCGCCGACCGCACCCGTTGCAGGATGCGATCGCGTGTCGCGTCGTCCGGTGCGGCGTCGAGGGCCTGTTTGAGCGAAAGCGCGGCCTCCGCATAGCGGTTGTGCCAATCGCTGTCCGCGCCGACCACGGAGGCCGGCAGGCGCGCCGGCGCCCCGGCCAGCGCGATCGGGCGGCGGGCGCTCAGGTCCGCGGTTTCGTCCAGGCCCGGCATGGCGATGGCGTCCGGGCGCCAGCCGCGCGCGACGAGCGCGTCCCGGATCGCCGCACGGGCCTGCGCCTCGCCATGGACGAGGAAGGCGCCCTGCCGGACGGCGCCGCGCGCCTCCACCCAGTCCAGCAGGGAGGAGCGGTCGGCATGCCCGGAGTAGACGTCGAGGGAGCGGATCCGGGCGCGCACCTCCACCTCCTCGCCATGGATGCGCACGCGCCCCACCCCGTGCCGGAGCATGTGGCCGAGCGTGCCGGGCGCCTGGTAGCCGACCAGCAGCACCGTGCATTCCGGCCGCCACAACTGGTTCTTCAGATGGTGGCGGATGCGCCCGGCGTCGCACATGCCGCTGGCCGCCATGACGATCGTGCCGCCGGAAGCGGCGTTGAGCCGCTTGCTCTCCGCCACGCTCTCCACGATGCGCAGATTGGGGCGCGCAAACGGGTCGCCGCTTCCGTCGAGGCCGCGGAGATGATTGCGGAAGACGCCGGTCACCGCGCCCGCCAGCGGCGAGTCGAGGACGATCTCCGCCGCCGGGAGCTGCCCGCTGTCGAACAGGCTGTTCAGGTCGTGAAGCAGCTCCTGGGTGCGTTCCACGGCGGACACGGGGATGAGCAGGTTGCCCCCGGCGCGCAGCGCCGTTCCGACCTCCTCGCGGAGCAGCGCGCGGCGGGTTTCCGCATCGGTGTCGGACCGCTCGCGGTCGCCGTAGGTGGTCTCCAGAACCAGCCAGTCCGGCCGCGTGGGGCCGTCGGCGTCGCCATGGAACGGCTTGCCGCCCGGCCCGAGGTCGCCCGAGAACAGCAGGCGCGCGCCGTCCGGGCGCGAATCGACCTCCACCTCCACCGAGGCGGAGCCCAGTATGTGCCCGGCCTGCCAGAAGCGGGCGCGCAGGCCGGGCATGACCTCGATCCAGGTGCCGTACCCCGTGCCTTTCAGGCGGGTGAGGGTGCGGGCGGCGTCCTCGCGGGTGTGGATCGGCTTCACGGCCGGCCGGCCGCGCTGCCGGTTGCGCCGGTTCAGCTGCTCGACCTCGCTCTCCTGGATCAAGGCGCTGTCGGGCAGCATGAACGCCAGCAGGTCCACCGTGGCGGCGGTCGCGTGGATGCGGCCGCGGAAGCCCAGGCGCACCAGCTTCGGCAGCAGGCCGGAATGGTCGATGTGCGCGTGGGTCAGCAGCACGGCGCGGATGCGCGCGGGATCGAAGGGAAAGGGGCGGTAGTTCAGCTCCCTCACCGTTTTCGTTCCCTGGAAGAGGCCGCAATCCACGAGCACCTCGCCGTGCGGGGTGCGCAACCGGAAGCAGGAGCCGGTCACCGTGCCGGCGGCGCCGTGGAAGGTCAGTGAGAGCGTCATGGCGATCCTCGCTTCGTCCGCTGGAACGGCGGGGCCGTGTCCGATGATGCGAACCCCGCTGTCCTCCCCCGCGAAGGATAGCGCGAACATGGCGTTGGCGGTCGTGCCGATGCGGTGACGCGGGGCGCCGCGCCGCCTTCGCCATGGCGCGGCCCGAGGCCGGCCCGAGGCCGGCCCGAGGTGTCACCCTTGGTCTTGATCCAGGTTAACGCTCCGCCGGAGGGTGAATGCACAATGGCCAATCCGGCCCTCGGCTCGGCGCGACGGGCAAGCCCGGTTCAGCGGTTCGGGCGCGGGCCGAACGGCTTTCGCATCATAAGACGTCACACAACGCTTTGAGGCTCCCCATGACCAAGATGAAGGCAGCGGTCTTCGTTGAACCGGGGCGAATCGTGCTGGACGAGAAGCCGATCCCGGAGGTTGGCCCTCTGGACGCTCTTCTGCGGATCACGACGACCACGATCTGCGGGACCGACATCCATATTCTCAAGGGGGAATACCCCGTCCACAGGGGACTGACGATCGGACATGAGCCGGTCGGAATCATCGAGAAGCTCGGATCCGCCGTGCTCGGCTATCGCGAGGGGCAGCGGGTCATCGCCGGGGCCATCACGCCGAGCGGGCACAGCTACGCCTCGCTGGACGGCTGCCACTCGCAGGACGGGGTGGGGACACCGCATGGCTGGAAGCCGATGGGCGGGTGGAAGTTCGGCAACACCATAGACGGATGCCAGGCCGAGTATGTTCTCGTGCCCGACGCGATGGCCAATCTCGCTCCCATTCCGGACGGGCTCTCCGACGAGGAGGTGCTGATGTGCCCGGACATCATGTCGACGGGATTCAGCGGCGCCGAGAAGGGCAACATCCGCATCGGCGACACCGTGGTGGTTTTTGCGCAAGGCCCGATCGGCCTGTGCGCCACCGCCGGCGCCAAGCTGAAGGGCGCGGCGACGATCATCGCGGTCGACACCGTGCCGGAGCGCCTGGCGATGGCACGGCGGATGGGCGCCGATCACGTCGTCGACTTCCGGCAGACGGATCCCGTGCGGGCGATCATGGAGCTGACCGACGGCCGTGGCGTGGACGTCGCCATCGAGGCGCTTGGCACGCAAGGCACCTTCGAGGCGTGCCTGAGGGTCCTGCGGCCGGGAGGAACGCTGTCGAGCCTCGGCGTCTATTCGGGCGACCTTCGCATCCCGCTCGACGCCTTTGCCGCCGGGCTGGGCGACAACACGCTGGTCACCACGCTCTGCCCGGGCGGCAAGGAGCGCATGAGGCGCCTCCTTGCGGTGGTCGCCTCCGCCCGCGTCGACTTCAAGCCGCTGGTCACGCACCGCTTCTCGCTCGACCAGATCGAGCAAGCCTATGACCTGTTCGCCAGACAGGGGGACGGCGTCCTCAAGGTCGCGATCCATCCATAAGCGGCGGCCGGAGCCATGGCCGGCTGCCGACCCCTGCGGCCGTTCGGTCATGGTGTCCGTCGCGGAGCCGGGCGCGCCCTTTGCGCCATAGCTCATAATGAATGCTCAGGCTAATCAATATGGAAGTCTTTCATCAAGAAAGCCGCTCGCATAGCATGAGAATGTTCGATCACAAAACGGCATGATTATTGCCTTGTCATCCCCATGCAACCGCTTGAAATGACCGGGATGTCTGCTTGTGTGGGGGGTCGCAAGACGCCCATCAGCATTGCCGTGTTCTGCCGCGCCTCTGGCCTTAAGGATCGCGGCGCCTTCGAACGGGTTGCCCTGATTTCCGGTGGTCAAGCGCATCCTCCGAACTGGAAAGTCATGTCTTTATGAAGTCATGGGTATGGAAAATCGCCAGGAAGACGATCACGCTGCTCGCGGTGGGTGTTGTGGTTCTGCTTCTTGTGCGCGCCTATGACTCGCAACGCGGCCTGCCGCTTGAAATCTGGCACAGCTTTGTGCCGCAGGAGCTTCACAAGAAGGAATTGGAAAAAAGCGACTGGGACGGCTATATGAAGGCCGAGGCTGCCGTCTTCGACAGTGTACGCTCGGAAGTCACCCAAAAGCTGCCTCCGGACGAGCGCATTCCGGTCAACCGGTATTTCGATGGAAGCCCGATCTATCCCGGGCGTTTCTCCCGGGACTGGAACCGTTCCTATGTGCTTGAGCCGGACGGTCCCGTCAAGGGAGCGGTGCTGTTCCTTCACGGTTTGACCGATTCGCCTTACAGCCTTCGTCACATCGCCCGTCTCTATCAAGCCTACGGCTTCGTCGCCATCGCCATCCGGTTGCCCGGCCATGGCACGGTTCCCGCCGGCCTGACGGACATCGAATGGGAGGATTGGTCGGCGGCCACCCGGTTGGCGGCGCGGGAAGCGCAGCGGCGCATCGCTCCGGACCAGCCGCTCCATGTGGTCGGGTTCTCGAACGGCGGCGCGCTTGCCCTGATGTACGCGCTCGACACCCTCGACGAGGCCCGGCTGAAGCGCCCTGACCGCATCATTCTGATCTCGCCGATGATCGGAATCACCGCCTTCGCGCGCTTCGCCGGCCTGGCCGGCTTGCCCGCGATCTTCCCCCCCTTCGCGAAAGCCGCCTGGCTCGGCGTCGTGCCGGAGTTCAATCCCTTCAAGTACAACTCGTTTCCGGTCAACGGCGCGCGTCAGTCGCATCTGCTGACCACGGCTCTTCAGAACAGAATCGCAAGCCGCGGGGGCGGCGGGCTGGACGGTCTGGCGCCGATCCTCACCTTCCAGTCGGTGATGGATTTCACCGTCAGCACGCGCGCGATCCTGTCCGGGCTGTACGCCCACTTGCCGGCCAACGGCAGCGAACTCGTGCTGTTCGACGTGAACCGCAACACCAAGTTCGGTCCGCTGCTGAGTTCGGCGTCCGACACCATGCTGGCGCGCATCCTGCCGGACCCGCCCCGCCGGTTCAGGACCACGATCATCACCAACGCCGATCCGGAGCGCACCGACGTGGTCGCGCGCATGGTGGAGGCCGGCACCGAGACCGAGCGGGTGGAGGAATTGGGGCTGGATTACCCCTTCGACGTCTATTCGCTTTCTCATGTCGCCCTTCCGTTCCCGACGACCGATTCCCTTTACGGCCAGCACCCCGACCCCAACGAGGATTTCGGCATCCAGCTGGGCGCGGTGGCCGCCCGGGGCGAGCGTGGAGCGCTGATCGTCAGCATGGATGCCCTGCTCCGCATGTCGTCCAACCCCTTCTTCCCGTACCTGCTGGGGCGGATCGAGGAAACCCTGACCGAGCAAGTGTCCGGGAAAGAGTCGAGCCACCTGTCGCCCGACGGCCGGTCTCCCTAGAGCGGATCGCTTCAAATCGGAATCGATTCGAAGCGTGAATCCGCTCGCAGAGCAAACGCCAGACACACAGGAAGGCGGTGAAGACATGCCCACCAAGAAGGTCGCGATCGCTTGCCAGGGGGGCGGAACGCACGCGGCGTTCACCTGGGGCGTCCTGAGGACCATCCTGATGACGAAGCAGGGCTGGGACGGGAAGCCGCAGGACGGCGACACCTTCGACATCGTCGCGATCAGCGGCACATCGGCGGGCGCGCTGTGCGCGCTGGCGGCGTGGTACGGGCTCGTCCCGAACACCACCGACACGGCGTGCGGCACCATCGGCAAGGCGATCGAGCGGCTGGACTTCCTCTGGACGACCTTCGCCGCGACCACCCCGGTCGAGACCGCCCACAACCATATGGTTGCGGCCTTGCTGGAGTGGAAATCGCAGGGATTGCCGCTGCCGGCGTCCAGCCCCTATTCCACCGGCGGCAAGCTCGGGTTGGCCGGGCTCGGCATGATGGGAGCCCGCCGCCAGTATCTTGGCTTTGCGGAGTTGCTGACGGACCTGTGCCCGGATTTCGACGCGATCGATTGGCCGCGGGTGGCCGAAGCCGACATCCGGATTCTTGCCGGTGCCATCGAGGTGCTCAGCGGCAATTTCGAGGTGTTCGATTCCAACAAGACCCTCGAACAGATGGGCCTGCGGCCCGACGGCCGGGAGATCAGCCAGTACGACATCACCCGCTGGCGCATGCGCCGGGCGATCTCGCTGGACGGCGTGGCGGCGTCGGGGACGCTTCCGGAGGTCCTGCCTGCGCAGGTCATCCCCGACCTGGTGTTTCCGACCTGCGAGCCGGGCCGGACCGTCACCCGCAACGGGTACTATTGGGATGGCCTGTATTCGCGCAATCCGCCGGTGCGCGACCTTCTCGACGCCAGGGTGAAGGACGAGAAGCCCGACGAGATCTGGATCGTGCGCATCAACCCCCAGGAGTTCCATCCCGCCTCGCCGAACATCGGTCTCGAGGACATCCGGGACCGGGAGAATGATCTGGCCGGCAACCTGTCGCTCAACCAGGAACTGGACGCCATCATGACGATCAACCAATGGATCGAACGCTTCGGAAACGAACGTCCCCCGCTGGACAACCACAAGATCGTCGCGGTCCGGACCATCAAGATGACCCGCGACACCGCCTGGGGCCTCAAGCACACCTCGAAGTTCAACCGCTGCCCGGACTATTTCGCGACGCTTCGCGAGGAGGGGCGAGCCGTCGCCGAACGGTGGCTGGCGGACTGGCGGAGGCTTGGCAAGGACTTCCCCCGCTATCCCTACGACGCGCGCTACCCCGAGGCCGCCCCGTCTCCGCCGCACGGGGCTTCCTGAGACGGTCCTGGCGGAGCCCGCGCCGGTCGTCCCGATCGTTCCGGTCAGCCGGTTCAAACGCCGCGGAAACCAGGGCGAACGTCACGTGGAGTTCACGTGGGGTTCGCCGGACGCCGTAAGAATGGGGGAGCCCGTGAACCACAATCGAGCCGAACGCGCACGCCGCCGATGGGCGCTGCTCGCCGTCGCACCGTCGCTCCTGCTCGCGGCTTGCGGTTCCGACGAGGAGACCGTCGCGGATCCGGTCCGCCCCGTGCGGGTGGTGACGGTGGCCAGGCACGAGGGCGGCGAGACCCTGTCGTTGTCCGGCCAGGTCCAGGCGCAGGACGAGGTCAGCCTCTCGTTCCGCGTCGACGGGCGCATGATCGAGCGCCTGGTGAACGTCGGCGATCCGGTCGAAGCGGGGCAGGTGATCGCGCGCCTGGACCCTGAACCCGCGCGCAACGCCCTGAGAACGGCGCAGGCGAACCTGAGCGCCGCCATGGGCCAGCAGACGCTGGCACGAAACGACTACGAACGGCAGGAGACGCTGCTGGGCCAGGGCTGGACCACCCGCGCCCGCTACGACGCGGCGGCCCAGGCGCTGAAGGCCGCGACGGCGCAGGTCGATTCGGCGCAGGCGCAGTTCGACACCGCGCAGGACCATCTGGGCTACACGGAGCTGCTGGCCGACGGCGCCGGCACGGTCACCGCCCGCGGCGCCGAGCCCGGCGAGGTGGTGGCGGCCGGCCGCATGATCGTCCATCTGGCCCGCCGGGACGGGCGCGACGCCGTTTTCGACGTTCCGGCGCCGGTGTTCCGGATCGCGCCCGCCAACGCGGTCGTCACCGTGGCGCTGACCTCCGACCCCGCCGTGCAGGCCACCGGCCGCGTGCGCGAGGTGGCGCCGCAGGCCGATCCGGTGACCCGCACCTTCACGGTCCGGGTCGGCCTCCAGGACTCGCCCGACACCATGCGCCTCGGCTCGACGGTCAACGGGTCGATCCAGCTCGGCGGCGTCGGCGGCGTCGAGATTCCCGCAACGGCCCTGACACAGGCGAACCGGCAGCCGGCGGTCTGGATCGTCGATCCGGCGACGAACACCGTCGCCCTGCGCAACATCGAGCTTGAACGCTACGACCTCGCCCGGGTCATCGTCGCGCGCGGGCTCGAAGCCGACGAGATCGTGGTCACCGCGGGCGTGCAGGCGCTGCGGCCGGGGCAAAAGGTCCGCATGCTCGGGGCCGGACCATGAGCGGCTTCAACCTCTCCGCCTGGGCGATCCGGAACCGCTCCCTGGTGCTCTTTCTGATGATCGGGGTGGTCCTGGCCGGAACCGTCGCGTTCCTGAAGCTCGGCCGGGCGGAGGACCCGGTCTTCACCATCCGCACCATGGTGGTGCAGGCGCAATGGCCGGGCGCCACCCTGGACGAAACGCTCCAGCAGGTGACCGAGCGGCTCGAACGGACGTTGCAGGAGGTGCCGAACCTCGACACGCTGCGCAGCTACACGGTTCCCGGCACGACCGTGATCTTCGTCGAACTGGTCGGCAGCGCCCATGGCCGCGCGGTGAGCGACACCTGGTACGAGGTGCGCAAGGCGGTCGGCGACATGCGGCACACGCTTCCGCCGGGCGTCCTCGGTCCCGGATTCAACGACGATTTCGGCGACACCTTCGGCATCATCTACGGTTTCACCGCCGATGGGTTCACGCACCGCGAATTGCGCGACGCCGTGGAAGACGTCCGCTCGCGCCTGCTGCTCATCCCGGACGTTTCGAAGATCGAGCTTCTGGGCGAGCAGGACGAGCGCGTCTATGTGGATTTCTCCCTGGAGACGCTGGCCGGGCTGGGGGTCGAGCCGGGCGCCCTGGTCGCCGCGCTTCAGGCGCAGAACGCGGTGCGCCCGGCCGGCGTGCTGCGCACCGGCAAGGAGGCGCTGTCCCTCCAGGTCTCGGGCGCCTTCGCTTCGGAGCAGGACGTCCTCGACGTCACCTTCGTGGCCGGGGGGCGCATGCTGCGCCTGCGCGATCTGGCCGAGGTGCGCCGCGACCTCGCCGATCCGCCCCAGCCGATGTTCCGGGTGAACGGCACCCCGGCCATCGGCCTTGCCATCGCGATGCGTCCGGGCGGCGACATCCTCGCCCTCGGCCGGAACGTTTCAACGGCGATGGCCCGCATCGGCGCCGGCCTGCCGATGGGGATCGAGGCGCATCTGGTGGCCGACCAGGCGCGCACCGTGGACGAAGCGATCGCCGACTTCATCACGTCGCTGTGGCAGGCCGTCGTGATCGTGCTCATCGTCAGCTTCATCGCGCTCGGCCTGCGCGCGGGGACCGTCGTCGCGATCACCATTCCCCTGACGCTGGCCATCGTCTTCGCCGTGATGGATCTGCTCGGCATCGACCTCCAGCGCATCTCGCTGGGCGCGCTGATCATCGCGCTCGCGCTGCTGGTGGACGATGCCATGACCACCGTCGACGCGATGACCCGGCGGCTTGCCGCCGGCGACCGGAAGGAGGTCGCCGCCGTTTACGCCTACAAGGCCCTGGCCATGGCGATGCTGTCCGGCACGCTGGTGACCATCGCCGGCTTCGTGCCCATCGGCTTCGCGCAAAGTTCCGCCGGCGAGTACACCTTCTCCATCTTCGCCGTCGTGGGCATCGCCCTGATCGCGTCGTGGCTGGTCGCGACGGTCTTCGCGCCCGTCCTGGGCATGCTGCTGCTGCGGCCGCCCAAGCCGGGGCAGGGCGGGGAACCCGGCGTCGTGCTGCGGCTGTACCGCCGCGTGCTGGGCGCGGCGATCGAGGCCCGCTGGCTGACGATCGCGACGACGGTCGGCCTGTTCGTCGCCGCGATCCTGGCGTTGGGGCTCGTTCCGCGGCAGTTCTTTCCACCGTCGGACCGCGTCGAGCTTCTCGTCGATCTTCGCCTGCCGCAGAACGCATCGATCCACGCCACGCGCGAGGCGGTCGAGCGGCTCGACGCGCTGCTGGCCAGGGAGCCGGGGGTTGCGCGCTGGAGCAGCTATGCCGGGCGCGGAGCGATCCGCTTCTACCTGCCGCTCAACGTCCAGCTCGCCAACCCCTTCATCGGACAGGCGGTGGTCGTGACCACCGACGTGGCGGCGCGGGAAGCTCTGCAATCCCGCCTGGAAACCCTGCTGGACGAGGAGTTTCCGAACGCCGTCGCCCGGGTGTACCCGCTGGAACTCGGGCCGCCCGTGGGGTGGCCGCTCCAGTACCGCGTCGTCGGCCCGGACCCGGGCGACGTGCGCGAGATCGCGCTGAAGCTCGCGCAGGTCGTCGCGACCTATCCCGGGACGCGGCGGATCAACTTCGACTGGATGGAGACCGCCCGCAAACTGCGGGTGCGGATCGACCAGGACGAGGCGCGGCGCATGGGCTTGAGTTCGGCCGCCGTCGCCGGAATGCTGAACGCCGCCGTCACCGGAAGCGCCGTCACGTCCATCCGCGACGGGATCTACCTGATCGACGTTCTGGCACGGGATGCCCGTGGGGAGACCCTGTCGGTGGAAACGCTGCGCAGCCTGCCGGTGCCCCTGCCGAATGGGGGAAGCGTTCCGCTGAACCAGTTGGCGTCCTTCGGCTACGCCCAGGATCTGCCGCTGGTCTGGCGGCGCGGGCGGCAGCCGACCCTGACGCTTCAGGCGGACGTGGCGCCCGGCACCCTCCCGGAATCCGCCATCGACGCCCTGGCGCCCCGGATCGCCGAGCTGTCGGCCACCCTGCCGCCGGAATACCGCATCGAGGTCGGCGGGATCGCGGAGGAAAGCGCCAAAAGCCGCGCGTCGGTCTTCGCCGTCGTTCCGCTGATGCTGCTCCTCGTGCTGACCGTGCTGATGGTCCAGCTCCGCAGCTTCCAGCGCCTGGCGATCGTGCTGAGCGTGGTGCCGCTCGGCCTGATCGGCGTCGTGCTGGCGCTGCTGGCGTCCGGCCAGCCGCTGGGTTTCGTCGCCATCCTCGGGGTCCTCGCGCTGGTTGGCATGATCGCGAAGAACGCGGTGATCCTGATCGAGCAGATCGAGGCGGAGCGGGCCGCCGGACGGGCCGTCCCGGACGCCGTGATCGAAGCCTGCGGCTCCCGGTTCCGCCCGATCATGCTGACCGCCACCTCCACCGTGCTCGGCCTCATCCCCATTGCCTTCACCGTGTTCTGGGGTGCGATGGCCTTCGCGATCATGGGTGGCCTCCTCGTCGCGTCCCTGCTCACGCTCGTCTTCCTTCCGACGCTCTACGTGGCGTGGTTCGGCAGCCGTGAGACGGCGGGCAGGCCAACGCCGGTTCCGCCGGCGGCGGTGCAACCGCCCCGGGATGCCCGGTCTTGAACGCGGAGATGACGATGCCGGTGGAAATGACGAGCGATGCCATCGACGTCCGGCTTGGCCACCTGTCGCAACTGTTCGACAGCGTCGATCCGTCGCCGTTCCGCGAATCCAGTCTGACGGCCGGCGCCGAGGAGTATTTCCTGAGGCGCGCGAAGGCCCTGCCCAGGGACCGGCCCATCCGCATCGTCATTCATCTTCCGGCCGAGGACAGGACGCGGTCTCCGCCGTTCGATGTCGCGGCCGCGCTGACCGGTCATTTCGCCGCCTGTGCCGCGGACGAGTCGAAAAATATTCGCGAGATGATCCGGACGTGGCGCCAGGCGGTCCTGATCGGCTTCGTCGTGCTGTCCGTCTGCCTTTTCCTTGCCTGGCAGATTTCCAACAATCTTCCGGCCCGCCCGACGACCCGGATTTTGCAGGAGAGCTTTGTCATCCTTGGCTGGGTCTCGGTCTGGAAGCCCATCGAGACCTTCCTTTACGAGTTGCTGCCGCCGGGAAAACGCCACCGCCAGAACCTGTTCCTTCGCCTTTCATCCGCCGAAGTCACCGTGCGCGATTGTTAGAGCGGATCGCGTAAAATGTGTCTCGGCATCATTGGCACAGGGGGGCGCGGTTGCGCCCGGGCCGGGCGCCCGTCGATCTCCGCTGCGCCTTGTTCCATCCGTTTACTCTCATCCTCCATAACTTTACAAAGGAGGTGTCCGGAGGCTTCGTCCGGGTTGGGAGAAGGATATGGCCCTCATCGGCTACGCGCGCGTCTCGACCGACGAGCAGACCACCGCGGGCCAGCTGGATGCGCTTCGCGCCGCCGGCTGCACGGAGATTTTCGAGGAGAGGGCGTCCGGCGCGACCCGGGCCCGGCCGGAGCTGGCGCGGGCTCTCGCCCGCATCGCCCGCGGCGACACGCTGGTCGTCTGGAAGCTCGACCGGCTCGGCCGCTCGCTGGCCCACCTGCTGGAGGTGATCGAGGACCTGCGCGGCCGCGGCTGCCACTTCCGTTGCCTGACCAGCCCGATCGACACCGCCAGCCCACATGGCACGCTGGTGCTCCAGATGCTCGGCGCCGTGGCGGAGTACGAGCGCTCGCTGATCCGCGAGCGCACCCGGGCCGGGTTGCAGGCGGCCCGGGCGCGCGGTCGGGTCGGCGGCAATCCCAAGCTGAAGCGGGGCGACGCCGCAACGGCGCGGCGTCTCGCCGAGCGGCAGCGCCAGCTCTACCTGCTGGAGCTGACCCGCAAGGCGGAGGAGTGGCTGCCCACCGTGCAGCGCCTTCGTCCATCCCGCTCCTGGGCGGCGGTGACCCGCGCCGTGAACGCCAAGCTGCCGCCGGGCCGGCACTGGACGGCGGAGCGGTTGCGCCGCGCCGTCCGCGCCTTCGTCGCCGAGGGGCTGGCCGACCGGGCGCTGCTCGACAAGGCGCCGCCGGTGCGCGGGGATGACCGGCTCATGGTTCTGGTGGCCGGCATCGCCCGCGCGAACCCCACGCTGTCGCTGCGGGCCATCGGCGCCCAGCTGGAGGCGATGCGGGAAGCCACGCCGCGGGGTGGGCGCCGCTGGGCGGCGGCCTCGGTCAAGAACCTGCTGGA
>JAEZHQ010000493.1 GCA_023416455.1 Pseudomonadota bacterium
CCCGACAGGCGGGCCGTCAGCGTGGCCTCCCCCCCCAGCACCTGCGTGCCCTCCAGCTCCAGCGCCGCGCCGCCGCCACCGTCGCTGTCGCCGCCGCCGGCCATCTCCAGGCGCGCCGCCCCGGTCCGCCGCCCGTCCCGCTCGCCGAGCGTGGCCCGGCCGGACAGGGCGATCCCCTCCAGCGTGACGGCGACGCGCTCCAGCCGGGCCTGCCGCCCGGGCACGTCGAGCGAGCCGCGGACCAGCAGGTTGCCGACCCGGTAGGGCTCCGGCCGCAGCGCCGGCAAGGCGACGGTGCCGGCGCCGCCGTGCAGGGCGACGTCGATGCGCAGCGGCTGGAAACGGGCGTCGAGCGTCGCCTCCACGCTGCCGCCGATCGGCACGGCCAGCGCCGCCAGCGGCGCCAGCGCCGGCCCCAGCCCGGCCAGAGCGGCCGGCTCCAGCCCGCCGAAGCGGACCGCGGCCTCGGTCACCGAATCGCCCATGCGGTAGGTGCCGGACGCCTCCAGGGCGGCGGTCCGCCCGTCGAGGTCGAGGGCGAGGCGGGCACCGCCGGTTATGCCGGCGGCGTCGCGGCTGAGGACGATGTCGGCCCGGCTGGCGTGCCAGGCGATGCCGAGCATGCGGTTGACCACCGTCAGGTCGGCGCCGACCACGCTCAGCCGCCGCAGCAGGCCGAGCGGCCGGGCGGCGTCGGGCGGGCGGAGCAGGGTCGCCACGATCTCGTCCGACAGGTCGGAGCTTTCCTCCTCCTCCCCGGCGGACGGCACGGCGGTCGCCCGCACGTCGAAGTCGATGCGGCCGTCGGCGCGCCGCACCACCTGGAGGCGCGGCCGCACCAGCTCCAGCCGGGTGGGCGACAGCCGCCCCCGGAACAGGGCGGCGACAGAGAAGCCGACGCCCAGCTCGGGCACCGCCGCCAGCTCCACCCCCTCGGCGTTGACCACCCGCACCCGCAGCGCCCGCAGGTCGAGCCGGGTCAGCCCGGCGCCGTCGGCCCCCTCCTCGTCGACCCAGGACAGGACGAGACCGCCCAGCGCGACAGCGTAGCGCCCCTGCGGGTCGCCGAGGGCACGCTCCACGTAGGGCGTCAGCACCGCCAGCGCGATCGGACCCTGCGACAGCCGCCACGCCAGCAGCCCACCGGCAGCCACGGCCAGGGCCACCGCGATTCCCACCGCCCAGGCCAGAATCCCCGCCGTGCGCCGGATCAAGGGCGGCGTCCCCGGGCCGACGGCGCTTTGCCGCGGCCGGCTTTGTCGCGGTTGACCTGGCGGGGCCTTGCGCGCAAGGTCCTGCCCGCTTCTTGTGCAAGGATTTGCGCCGCCATGCCGACCGTCACGCTGCCGAAGCCGTTCGACCCCGCGCAGGCCGAAAGGGGCCTGGAACGCTGGCTCCAGGAAGCCGCCAAGGCTCCCGACGCTCTGCGCGGCTGGGCCGAGGCGTACGCCCGCTCGCCGGAGGGCCGGGCGCTGATCGACGCGGTGTGCGGCAACAGCCCGTATCTCGGCCACAGCCTGACGCGCGAACCGGCCTTCGTGCAGCGGGTGGTGACGGAAGGGTACGATGCGGTCTTCGACGACCTCCTGCGGACGCTGGAGGCGGAGTTGGGGGAGGAGCGCTCGACCGACCGGCTGATGGCCGGGCTGCGCATCGCCAAGCGGCGCGCCGCCCTGCTCATCGCGCTGGCCGACATCGCCGGGGCGTGGGAGCTGGAACGGGTCACCGGCGCGCTGTCCGACACGGCGGAGACGGCGGTGCGGCTGGCGGCGAACCACCTGCTGCGCCGCGCCACCGAGGCCGGCACGCTCACGCTGCCGGAGCCGCAGCGGCCGTGGGTGGGGTCGGGGCTGATCGTGCTTGGCATGGGTAAACTGGGGGCGCGCGAACTCAACTATTCCAGCGACATCGATCTGATCGTCCTTTACGACGACGCCGTCGTGCAGACGACCCAGCCGGACAACCTCGCCCGCACGTTCATCCGTATCGCGCGCGATCTTGTCCGCATTATGGATGAACGGACCAGGGACGGCTACGTCTTCCGCACCGACCTGCGGCTGCGCCCGGATCCCGGGGCGACGCCGCTGGCCGTCTCGGTCTCGGCGGCGGAGATCTACTACGGCAGCGTCGGCCAGAACTGGGAGCGTGCGGCCATGATCAAGGCCCGCCCCATCGCCGGCGACGCCGAGGCCGGGGCGCATTTCCTGCGCTTCCTGGAACCGTTCGTGTGGCGGCGCCACCTGGATTTTGCGGCCATTCAGGACATCCATTCCATCAAGCGTCAGATCAACGCCCACAAGGGCCACCGTGAAGTGACGGTGAACGGCCACGACATCAAGGTCGGGCGCGGCGGAATCCGCGAGATCGAGTTCTTCGCCCAGACCCAGCAGCTGATCTTCGGCGGGCGCGACAGCCGTCTGCGCATCGCCCCCACCCTGCTCGCCAACAAGGCGCTGTGCGCGGTCGGGCGCGTGCCGGAGGCGGCGGTGGACGAGCTGGAGGACGCCTACCGTTTCCTGCGCCGGGTCGAGCACCGCATCCAGATGATCGACGACCGCCAGACCCACCAGATCCCGGCGGACGACGCCGGGGTGGCCCATCTGGCGACCTTCCTCGGCTACGACGACGTGGCCGCCTTCCGCGCCGACCTGCTGGCCCGGCTCGGCCGCGTCGAGGACCGCTACGCCGAACTGTTCGAGGAGGCGCCCTCGCTCTCCGGCCCCGGCAACCTCGTCTTCACCGGCACCGACGACGACCCCGGGACGGTCGCCACGCTGCGCGGCATGGGCTATCGGGATCCCAGCCGGGTGATCGCCGTGGTGTCCACCTGGCACCGCGGGCGCTACCGCGCCACCCGCTCCGGCCGGGCGCGGGAGCTGCTGACCGAACTGGCCCCGGCCATCCTCAGCGACCTCGCCAAGACGCCCGCCCCGGACGAGGCGCTGGTCAAGTTCGACGCCTTCCTCGGCCGCCTGCCGGCCGGCGTCGGCCTGTTCTCCCTGTTCATCGCCAACCCGCGGCTGCTCGCCCTGGTCGCGGAGATCCTGGGCACCGCGCCGCAGCTCGCCGAGACGCTGTCGCGCAACACCTCGCTGCTGGACGCGGTGCTGTCGCCCGACTTCTTCGACCCGCTGCCCGGCCGCGACGGGCTGGCCCCGGACTACCGGCGGGCCATCGCCCCCGCCCACGACTTCGAGGACGCGCTGACCCTGTCGCGGCGCTGGACCAACGACCAGCGCTTCCGCGCCGGCGTCCACATCCTGCGCGGAATCACCGACGGCGACCGCTGCGGCCCCTTCCTGGCCGACCTCGCCGACATCGTGGTGCCGGAGCTGGCCGGGCGCGTCGAGCGGGAGTTCGCGGCCCGCCACGGCCGGGTGCCCGGCGGGGCGTGGGTGGTGGTGGCGATGGGCAAGCTGGGCAGCCGCCAGCTCACCGTCACCTCGGACATCGACCTCATCGTGGTCTACCGGGCGCCGCCCGGGGCCAAGGCGTCGGACGGGGCCAAGCCGCTGGCCCCCAACGAATACTACATCAAGCTGACGCAGCGCCTGACCAACGCCGTCACCGCCCCCATGGCCGACGGCCGCCTCTACGAGGTGGACATGCGGCTTCGCCCGTCGGGCAACGCCGGGCCGCTGGCCACCGCGCTGGACGCCTTCACCCGCTACCAGGCCAAGGACGCCTGGACCTGGGAGCACATGGCCCTGACCCGGGCCCGCGTCATCGGCGGCGACCCGGCGCTGGCGGCGGCGGTGGAGGCCGCCATCCGCGACGTGCTGACCGCCCCGCGCGCCCCGGACAAGGCGCTGCGGGACGTCGCCGACATGCGCCGCCGGATCGACAAGGAATTCGGCACCGACAACCCGTGGGAGGTGAAGTACGCGCGCGGCGGCCTGATCGACATCGAGTTCGCCGCCCAGTATCTCCAGCTCCGCCACGGCCACACCCATCCGGGGATCCTGTCCATCTCCACCACGCAGGCCCTCCTCAACGCCGCCGGCGCCGGCCTGCTGGACCCCGCGGTGGCCGGGGAGCTGGTGGAGACGCTGAAGCTGTGGCGCCGCGTCCAGGGCTTCCTGCGCCTGACGACCGGGGGCGTGCCCGACCCGGGGCAGCTCTCGCCGACCTTCCTGGAGGGGCTGTCGCGCGCCGCCTTCCCCGAGGAGGAGCCGGTGGTTGACTTCGCCGCGCTGGAGGGCAGAATCCGCGCCATCGCCGCCCGCGCCCACAGCCGCTTCGTCGCCCTGGTCGAGGAGCCGGCGTCCCGGCTGCCCCCTCCCGACACCAACGAAGAAGCCAGACTCCCATGAGCGTCGAGATCGGAACCCCCGCCCCGGACTTCACCATGCCGACCGACGGGGGCGGCAGCGTCACGCTGTCGGCCCTGCGCGGGCAGCCGGTGGTGCTGTATTTCTACCCGAAGGACGACACCTCCGGCTGCACCGCGGAAGCCTGCGGGTTCCGCGACCGCTTTCCGGACTTCACCGGGACCGGCGCCGCGGTGATCGGCGTGTCCAAGGACGGCGTGGCCAGCCACGACAAGTTCAAGTCCAAGCACGCGCTGCCCTTCGTCCTCGCCTCCGACAAGGAGACGCAGGTGGCCGAAGCCTACGGCGTGTGGGTGGAGAAGAGCATGTACGGCCGCAAATACATGGGTCTGGAGCGCGCCACCTTCCTGATCGACCGCGACGGCGTGGTCCGCAACGTCTGGCGCAAGGTCAAGGTCACCGGCCACGTCGAGGCCGTGCTGAAGGCGGTCAAGGCGCTGTAACCCCGCCACCGCCCTCCCCGCCGGCGGCCGCGCGCCGGCCGGCGGGGTCGCGCGCAACCGGAATCCGGACATCCGGATATCCAGACATCCAGGTGTCTTCCGTATCATTCTTCCCGGGTTATTCCCCGCCCGTGCCGGTGTAAGCCGGAAGAACGGTTTTTTTGTTAAATG
This sequence comes from Pseudomonadota bacterium, assembly GCA_023416455.1. Lineage (GTDB taxonomy): Bacteria > Pseudomonadota > Alphaproteobacteria > Azospirillales > Azospirillaceae > Azospirillum. The sequence continues at coordinate 4,946 of JAEZHQ010000493.1, forward strand.
AATTTTTCATACAGTGGCGTCGTTCGACTTGAACCCGTCACGCTCCATCGTTTCGGCGAAAGACCCTCCCCATGAATGTCACGAATATTGCGCGCCGGCTGGCGGCCGGAGAGCTTCATTATGCCTTGGGCCGGTTCGAGAGCATCAGGAAAGGATACAGCGCCCTGCGGCGGCTGGGTCCCGGGGGAGCACGGCGGCGCACCCGACCTCCGCCCGCCCTGCCGGTGCCGGCCAGCCCCTTCGGCGGTGTGCGGACCGAAGAGAGCCTGGCCGCGCTGAAGCGCGATTCGATCGCGTTCGGCTTCGATCTTCCGCCCTCCATCGTGCAGGAGATCGTCGCCTTCGCGCGGAGCACGCCGATCCGGACGCGGGGAAGCGACCGCCTCTTCCTGAAGGAGGAGGTGTGCCAGGGGCGGCTTCCCGACGGCGCGACGGCGGTGCTGGCGCTGGCTCCGGAGCCGATGGACTGCGCGGCGGTCCGCCGGCTCTGCCGGGATCCCGTGCTGCTGGAGACGGTGACCGGCTTCCTCGGCTACCGTCCCGGGAAGATCATCCCCCGGCTGTTCTGGAGCTTCGTCACCGACGCCAGCGACGACCAGCGCCGCCGCCTGGGCCAGACCATCGACTGGCACTTCGACGTCCACGACTTCCATTTCTGCTCGGCGGCCTTCTACCTCACCGACGTCGACTCCCGGGCCGGGGCCCACGCGCTGATCCGCGGCTCGCACCGCGGCAAGTCGATCCGGATGCTGCTCGGCTCGGCCAACGCGACGGAGGCGGCGGTCCTCGCCCGCTACGGCCGGGAGCGGCTGATGCTGGTCGAGGGGCCGGCCGGCACCGGTTTCCTGGAGGACACCTCCTGCTACCACAAGGCCATCGCGCCCACGGACCGCGACCGGCTGATGCTCCAGATCTGGTTCAGCTGACCCGCGGCGCGGCGGACAGCGCCGGCGAAGTGCCGCCGCAGGCCGGTGCCCGTGCGGCGAGGGCTGGACGTGGCCCCGGCGGCGTCCCATCCTGTCGGGCGTGCGGCGCTTCGGCTCGGAGGGACTGGCGATGGTGCGGTGGTTGGTGGCCGGGGCGCTCGCCCTGCTTCTGCCGGCCGCGCCGCCGGCCGCGGCCGGCGACGTCTTCGTCGATTCGGCGGGGCGCCGGGTCGCGGTGCCGGCGCGGGTCGAGCGGGTGTTCCCCGCCGGGCCGCCGGCCGCGACGATCGTCTACATGCTGGCCCCCGACACGCTGCTGGGGTGGCCCCGGGCGATCGGCCCGGAGGAACGCCCCTTCCTGCCCGAACGCTACGCCGACCTCCCCGCGCTCGGCCGCCTGACCGGGCGCGGGGGCACCGTCAATCTGGAAACGGTGGTCGCCCTGCGGCCCGATCTCATCCTGGACGTGGGCGGTACCGGCGCCACCTTCGTGTCGCTGGCCGACCGCGTGCAGGAGCAGACGCGGGTCCCCTACGCCCTGGTCGACGGGCGCCTGGCCGAGACGGCCCGGGCGCTGCGCACCGTCGGCGCCCTGCTCGGGGTGCCCGACCGGGCCGAGCGGCTGGCCCGCTACGCCGAGGAGACGCTGGAGGAGGTGCGGCGGCGCATCGCTGCGGTGCCGCGCGAGCGCCAGCTTCGGGTCTACATGGCGCGCGGACCGCGCGGCCTGCAAACCGGCCTGGGCGGGTCGATCAACGTGGAGGCGCTGGACGTCCTCGGGGTGCGCAACGTCGCCGCCGAGGCGCTGGGCGACGGCGGGCTCGTCACCGTCTCGATGGAACGGATCCTGGCCTGGCAGCCCGACGTCATCGTCACCATCGATCCCGCCTTCCACCGGTCGGTGTGGACCGACCCGCTGTGGCAGGGCGTGAAGGCGGTGCGCGACGGGCGCGTCCATCTGGCGCCGCTCTTCCCCTTCACCTGGATCGACTTCCCTCCTTCGGCCAACCGGCTGCTGGGCCTGCGCTGGCTGGGCAAAATGCTGTACCCTGAGCTGTTCCCGGAGGATCTGCGCGAGGAGGCCCGGCGCTTCCATGCCCTCTTCTACCACCGAGAGCCGGACGACCGGCAGCTCGACGCCCTCCTGGCGGGATCGCGTCCGCCGGGGTGAGGCCGGATTCGCCCTGCTGTTCGGCGGGGTCGTCGCCCTGCTCGCCGCCACCGTGCTCGTCGCCTTCAGCGTCGGCGCCTACCCCGTCACCCCGGGGGAGCTGGCGGCGCTGCTGTGGGCCAAGGCGACCGGTGCCGCCGCGCCGGTGCCGCCGGCCGTGGAGACGGTGATCCGGGACATCCGGGGGCCGCGCGTGCTCGCCGCCATGCTGGTCGGGGCCGGGCTCGCCGCCTCGGGGGCCGCCTACCAGGGGCTGTTCCGCAACCCGCTGGTCTCGCCGGACATCCTCGGCGTGTCGTCGGGGGCGGCGCTGGGGGCGGTGCTGGGCATCTTCGCCGCGCTGCCGGTCGTCGCCATCCAGGCGCTCGCCTTTGCCGGCGGGCTGCTGGCGGTCGCCGCGGTCTACGCGCTCGCCGCGGCGATCCGCGGCCGCGACCCGCTGCTCGTCCTGGTGCTGGGGGGCGTCGTCATCGGCGCGCTTCTGGGATCGGGGGTGGCGCTGATGAAGTATCTGGCCGACCCCTACAACCAGCTTCCGGCCATCACCTTCTGGCTGCTCGGCAGCCTGTCGGCGGTGACCCGCGCCGACCTCGCCGCGCTGGCCCCGCCGGTCGCCGCGGCGCTGGTGCCGCTGGTGCTCCTGCGCTGGCGGCTGGACGTGATGACGCTGGGCGACGAGGAGGCGGCCTCGCTCGGCGTGGCGGTTCCCGTGGTGCGCGTGGCCGTGGTCGCCGCCGCCACCCTGATGACGGCGGCCGCGGTGTCGGTCAGCGGGATCGTCGGCTGGGTCGGCCTGCTGGTGCCGCACCTCACCCGCCTGATGGTCGGCCCGGCCTTCGCCCGGCTGCTGCCCACGGCGGTCGTGCTGGGAGCCGCCTTCCTGCTCGCGGTCGACACGCTGGCCCGCAGCCTCGGCACCATCGAGCTGCCGCTGGGCGTGCTGACCGCGGTGATCGGCACCCCGATCTTCCTCTGGCTGCTGGCCTTCGGGCGGCGCGGCTGGTCATGACCGCGCGGCTCGCCGTCGAGGAGCTGGCCTTCGGCCACGGCGACCGGCTGGTCGGGTCCGGGGTGAGCCTCGGCGTCGCCGCCGGCGAGGTGCTGTGCCTGCTCGGCCCCAACGGCGGCGGCAAGACGACCCTGTTCAAGACGATGATCGGGTTGGTGCCGGCGCGCGCCGGCCGCGTCCGGGTCGACGGCGAGGACGTCGCCGGCTGGGGCGCCCGGCGGCGCGCGCTCGCCTTCGGCTACGTGCCGCAGGCCGGGGCCGGCTCCTTCCCCTTCAGCGTGCGCGAGATGGTGCTGATGGGCCGCACCGCCCACCGCGGCCCCTTCGCCGCCCCGGCGGCCTCCGACCACGCGGCGGCGGCGGCGGCGCTGGAAGCGCTCGGCATCGCCGCCCTGGCGGAGCGGGACTGGCTGCGCATCAGCGGCGGCGAGCGGCAGCTGGCGCTGATCGCCCGCGCGCTCGCCCAGGAGCCGCGCGTGCTCGTCCTCGACGAGCCCACCGCCAGCCTCGATTTCGGCAACCAGGCCCGGGTGCTCCGGCGCATCCGCCACCTCGCCGACGAGGCCGGCCTCGCCGTCCTGTTCTCCACCCACCACCCCGAGCAGGCCTTCGCCATCGCCGACCGGGTCGCCATGCTGCACCACGGGCGCCTCGCCCGCCTCGGCCCCCCGGCCGAGGTCATCACGGCGGACGCCATGCGGGAGGCTTACGGGACCGAGGTGGAGGTGCTGCCGGTCGGCCGCGACGGCCTGCGGGTCTGCGTCGCGCGGGGGCTGCGCCGCGGCGGCTGAGCCGCCCGATCCGCGGGCTCAGCCCGCCCGCTCCAGAATCTCCTCGGCGAGCGCCTCCATCTCGGCGGCGGCCTGGGTCCGGCGGGCCGCCTCGGTCACCGACAGGCCGGTCAGCAGCGTGCCCGCATAGGCGGTGCGGTTGCCGATCTGCGCCCGGGCGAGGTCGACCGCCGGCGGATCGACGAGGGCGCGCACCTTGGCCACCAGCTCGTCGGCGATGCGGGCGCGCGGCGGCACGCGGTTGAGGACCAGCAGCAGCCGGCGCTTCTCCTGGCCGGCAAGGTCGAGCGTCGGCTGCACCGCCCACAGGTCCATGGGGCTCGGCTGGACCGGCGCGAGGACCAGGCTGGCGGTGCGGACGGCGATGCGCGCCTCGGTCTGGGCGTGGGGCGGGCTGTCGATCACCACCACGTCGTGGTCGCGCGCCAGCTTCTCGACCTCGGCCTGGGTGCGCCAGCCGGTGATCCGCACATGGGTGAAGCCGGGCGCGCCGCCCGTCGCCTCGTCGCGCACCGCGTGCCAGCGGGTCAGGCTGCCCTGCGGGTCGATGTCCACCGTGGCGACCGAACGGCCGAGCTGCGCCCAGGCGATGGCGAGATGCGCGGCCAGCGTGGTCTTGCCCGCCCCGCCCTTCTGCTGAGCCACGGTGAAGACCTTGCCCGCCATGCCCGCACCCATCATTTGGTTGTCCGTCGCCTGCACCCGTCATAAACCTTGGGCGGAGCCGCCGCAACCGCGCGAATTGACATCACCGGCCGAGCCGCTACAACACGGATCCCGTGACCGAGACACATCCCGACATCATCCCGACCACCCCGCAAGGGCTCGCCCGCGCCGCCGAGGCGCTGCGCGACGGCGCGCTGGTCGCCTTCCCGACCGAGACCGTCTACGGGCTGGGTGCGGACGCCACCAACGACCGGGCGGTGGCGGCGATCTTCGCCGCCAAGGGCCGGCCGCGGTTCAACCCGCTGATCGTCCATGTTCCGGACCTGGAGGCCGCCCGCGCCTGCGCCGTCTTCGACGAGCGCGCGGTGGCGGTGGCCCAGCAGTTCTGGCCCGGCCCGCTGACGCTGGTCCTGCCGCGCCGGCCCGAGGCCGGCCTGTCGCTGCTGGTCAGCGCCGGGCTGGACAGCGTGGCGGTGCGGGTCCCCGGCCATGCGGTGGGCCAGGCCCTGCTGAAGGCCGCCGGGCGCCCCATCGCCGCCCCCAGCGCCAACCGCTCCGGCGCCGTCAGCCCGACCGCGCCGCACCACGTCATCGAGAGCCTGGGCGACCGGGTGCGCATGGTGGTCGCCGGCGGCAAATGCCCGGTCGGGCTGGAATCCACCGTGCTCGACCTGACCGGCGCGGTGCCGGTCCTGCTGCGCCCCGGCGCCGTCCTGCGCGAGGAGATCGAGCGGCTGACCGGCCCCATCCGGCTGTCGGCCGGCGACCCGACGGCGCCCAAGTCGCCCGGCCAGCTGGAGAGCCACTACGCCCCGGCGGCGGCGGTGCGCCTCAACGCGACGGCCGCTGCGGAGGACGAGGGGTTCCTGACCTTCGGCCCCGACCGCTTCGCGCGCGGCGGCCGGACCCGCCTCAACCTCAGCCCGTCGGGCGACCTTGACGAGGCGGCGGCCAACCTGTTCGCCCACCTCCGCGCCCTCGACCAGGAGGGGGTCCGGGCCATCGCCGTGATGCCGGTTCCCGACGAGGGGCTGGGGGTGGCCATCAACGACCGCCTGCGCCGGGCCGCCGCACCGCGCGCCTAGAAAAGCGCGGCGTTCGGCGCTATCAGTGTCGACGCCCCACCACCAGCCCGGACCGCCGCCATGACCACCGCCATGACCGCCGACCCGACCGCCGCCGCTCTCGACCGAATCCGCGCCGTCGTCGGCCCCGCCGGCATCATCACCGGCCCGGAGGACATGGCCCCCTACCTCGCCGAGTGCCGGGGCCGCTTCAAGGGCAACAGCCCGGCGGTGGTCCGCCCGGCCAGCACCGAGGAGGTGGCCGCGGTCGTCGGCCTCTGCGCCGAGGCCGGCATCCCCATCGTGCCGCAGGGCGGCAACACCAGCCTCGTCGGCGGTTCGATCCCCTACGAGGAGGGGCGCGAGCTGCTGCTCAGCCTGTCGCGGATGAACCGGATCCGCTCCGTCGACCCGCTGAATTACACCATGACCGCCGAGGCCGGGGTGATCCTGAAGACCGCGCAGGAGGCGGCGAAGGACCATGACCGGCTGCTGCCCATGAGCCTGGGCGCCGAGGGGAGCTGCCAGGTCGGCGGGCTGATCTCCACCAACGCCGGCGGCATCAACGTGCTGCGCTACGGCAACATGCGCGACCTCGTGCTCGGGCTGGAGGTGGTGCTGGCCGACGGGCGCGTGTGGAACGGCCTGCGCGCCCTGCGCAAGAACAACACCGGCTACGACCTCAAGCAGCTGTTCATCGGCGCCGAGGGCACGCTGGGCATCGTCACCGCCGCGGTCCTCAAGCTCTACCCGCGCCCGCGCCAGGCGGAGACCGCCTTCGTCGCCGTGCCGAGCCCGGCCGCCGCGATCGAGCTGCTGGCCCGGCTGCGCGAGGCGTCCGGCGACTCCGTCGCGGCCTTCGAGCTGATGTCGCGCCGCTGCCTGGAGTTCGCGCTGAAGCACGTTGCCGGCACCATCGACCCGCTGTCCGAACCGTCGCCCTGGTACGTGCTGACCGAGCTGACCGCCGGCACCCGGTCGGACGCCTTCCGCGAGTCCCTGGAAGCGGCGCTGGGCGCCGCCTTCGAAGCCGAACTCGCCACCGACGCCACGCTCGCCCAGTCGGAGACCCAGGCCAACCAGCTCTGGTTCATCCGCGAGGCGATCGTCGAGGCGCAGAAGCACGAGGGCGGATCGATCAAGAACGACGTGTCGGTCCCGGTCTCCCGGGTCGCCGAGTTCCTGGAGCGGGCGACGGCGGCGGTCGAGGCGGCCTGCCCGGGCATCCGCGTGACCCCGTTCGGCCATGTCGGCGACGGCAACATCCACTTCAACCTCAGCCAGCCCGAAGGCGCCGACACGGCGGCCTACATGGCGCGCTGGGAAGAGATCACCCATGTGGTGAACGAGGTCATCCTGGCCCTGGACGGCTCCATCTCGGCCGAGCACGGCGTCGGCCGCTTCAAGAAGGACGAGATGCCCGCCATCAAGGGTCCGGTCGAGTTCGACCTGCTGCGCACCGTGAAGGCGGCGCTCGACCCCCGCGGCCTGCTCAACCCCGGCAAGATGCTGCCCTGACCGCGGTGGCGCCGGCGGGCGCGCAACCGTATCCCCTCCCGCCTGTTTCATGCCACAGTGGGCGTGGTCCCGCGCGCATCCGCGGGACCGGGCCGCAGGCAGGCGTGGAGAGGGCACCGGATGCTGCTGGCGATGTCGTCGTGGATGCGCCTGATGTTCGGCGAAGCGGCGGCGGAGCCGCCGCCCGGTGCGCTGGAGCCGGAGCCGGAGCCGGAGCGCATCCGGTGCGCGGTGAGCGAGGCGGTGACCGCCCACCCCCTGCACCGCGAACTGGTCCACGTCCACAATCTGGGGGGCTGCCAGTATTTCGCCTTTGCCGGCGCCATGGCGCTGGAGGCGCTCGGCTTCGGGCGGGCGGAGGTGGCGCTCGGCCGCGTCGCCTTCCGCACCTGCCGGCAGGGCTGGATCGGCTATCCGGCGTCCCGCGCCGAGGTCCGCGTCCCCGATCCGGCGGAGGAGCGCAGCGAGGCCGAAGCCTTCCAGTTCCACGCCTGGATCCGCCTCGCCGGAACCGACGGGCAGACGCGCGCCGTCGATTTCGACCTGTCCAACGTGCTGCGCGAGGTCCGGCTGCGCGCCCCCCGGGAGTCCTTCGAGTTCCACGGCGCCCCCGCCTTCTGGGGAACCGGCGCGCAGGCCCGCGGCGCCGGCCTGCGCTTCGAGGCGCGGCGCCGGATGACCGCCGATGCGCTGATGGCCGGCGACCGCAAGGTCTTCGCGGCCATCGCCGGCGACGCCGTCGCCCGGCTTTCTTAATCCGTTACGGCGCCGGGATCGC
>JAEZHQ010000553.1 GCA_023416455.1 Pseudomonadota bacterium
GGGCGCAGCTCGCCCGCCGGCGGGTGCCCAACGCCTGGCTGATCGGCCCGCTGCTGGCCGCCGCCGCCCTGTCGGCCGGCGGGCTGGTCGCCGGCCGGTTCCCCGGGCCGCTGCTGAGCTTGGCCCAGTTCCTCATCGGCGCCTCCCTCGGCGCGTGCTTCCGCCGCGACAGCCTGCTGCGCCTGCCGCGCCTCATGGCCGCCGCCGTCCTGGGGGTGGCGCTGACCGCGGGGACCATGGCCGGCGCCGCCCTGGCGCTGGCCTGGGCCAAGGGGTGGCCGGCGCCGCTGCTGCTGCTGGCGACGGCACCGGCCGGCATGCCCGAGATGGTGCTGACCGGCGGCATCCTGGGGCTGGACGTCGGGCTGATCACGGGATTCCACGCGGTGCGCATCCTGCTGGTCCTGCTGTCCTGCCGGGCCGCCTACGCCGCCTTCCGCCACCTCGTGCCGGCACGGCTCAGCAATGCTTGAACTCCTCGGCGATGATCCCGGCACGGCGGTGCAGCGCTTCCAGGAACTCCCGCGCGACCAGCGACGTGGGGCGCTGCATCGGCAGCAGCAGGCCGAAGTCGAACCGGATCACCGGACGGAACGGCCGGATCACCAGCCCGCGCCCGGTGAAGGCGGAGGCGGTGAAGGGGTCGACCACCGACACGCCCAGCCCGGCGGCGACGAGGTCGCAGATGGAGGCGCCGGTCTGCGTCTCGACCAGCAGGCGCCGGTTGATGCCCTCCCGCTCGAACAGCTCGTCGACGGTCCGGCGCAGCTTGGTCTCGGGGATGATCGAGACGTAGGGCTCGCCCGCCAGATCGGCCGCCCGCACCACCTTGAGCTGCGACAGCCGGTGCCCGGCCGGCATCACGCACACGCCGTTGAGGGTTGCCAGATGCTCCACATGCTCCGACGGGTAGTCGATCGGGAAGGTGGCGAGCGCCACCTCGAACTGCTGCGCCTCCAGCCACTCGCGCATCTCGCGGCGCACCACGATCTTGATCGACACGTTGATGTCGGGCCGCCGCTTCTGGAAATCGGCCAGCGCCTCGGGAAGCAGGCGCTGCGCCATCGGAACGCTGACCACCAGCCGCAGATGGCCCTGCTGGAGAAGCGCCATGTTCTGCAACAGGTTGCTGATCCGGTCGAGCCCCCCATAGACCTTGTCCACCTCGCGGAACAGCGCCTCGGCCTCCGGAGTCGGGTAGAGGCGGCCGTTGCGCCGGATGAACAGCTCCACGTCGATCTGGCTCTCCAGGCTGTGGATCAGCCGGCTGACGGCGGGCTGGGAGATGTTGAGGAGCGAGGCCGCCTGACTCGTCGAGCCGCTGATCATCACCGACCGGAACGCGCTGATCTGCTTCAGGCCAAACCGCGGCATCATGGCTTCTGCTCCCTTGTATCTATAACCAAACCGCATCAGGCCAGCCGCCTTATGCATTTGACCGCATAGCATGGGTGGGCGAACAATACAAGAAACGACGGGGTATCCGGCCCTTCGCCGTCGCCCCGGTCCAGAACGCCATCAAGCAAGCGGAGACCGTTCCATGTCACTCATCCAAAGCCGTGCAATCGATCCATGGCGCCTTTCGGGAAGCAGCAAGTCCCTGGCGGTGTCCGTTCTCGCCGTGGTCGCGGGTTCCCTGCTCCTCGTCGCCTCGGCGCGGGCGCAAGTGCCGATGTGGCCGGTCCCGATGACCATGCAGACGCTGGCGGTGATCCTGATCGGGGCGTGGTGCGGACCGCGCCTGGGCGGTCTGGTCCTTGCCGCCTACCTCGCCGAGGGCGCGCTCGGCCTTCCGGTCTTCTCCGGCACGCCGGAGCGCGGCGTCGGCCTCGCCTACATGGCCGGCCCGACCGGCGGCTTCCTGGCCGGCTTCCTGGCCGCCGCGGTGCTGGTCGGCGCGGCGGTGCAGCGCGGCTGGGCGCGGAGCTGGACGGGCGCCTTCGGCGTCGGCCTCGCCGCCCACGCCGTGGTCCTGGCCGCCGGCGCCGCCTGGCTCGCCCCCTTCGTCGGGCTTGACCAGGCGATCGCCGTCGGCGTCGTGCCCTTCATCGTCGGTTCGCTCCTCAAGGCCGGGCTGGCCGCCGCGATCCTGAAGGCCATCCCCGGGCGCCGGAACGGCGCAGCCTGATCGGGGCACCGCACCGGCGGTGCCCGTCCGGGGCACCGCCGGCCGCCGTCCCTCCGTATTCTTCGGGAGCGTAGCGTGAAATTCCAGGACCAACTCCAGACACTGCAACAAGAGACCGAGCGCGCGCTTGGCATGGGCGGCCCGGAGAAGCTGGCCAAGCGGCGGGCCAAGGGCATGCTGAACGCCCGCGAGCGGCTCGACGTCCTGCTCGACCCGGACAGCTTCTGGGAATCCGGCATGTTCGGCCGCAGCATCCGGCCGGAGATGCACGGGAAATCGCCGGCCGACGGCAAGATCGCCGGCTACGGTCGGATCGACGGCCGCGACGTCGCGGTGGTTTCCAACGACTTCACCGTGCTCGGCGCCTCCAGCAGCGCCGTCAACGGCAAGAAGATCCGCCACATGCGCGAGGTGGCCGGCAAGCGCGGCCTGCCCATGGTGTTCCTCGGCGAGTCGGTGGGGGCGCGGATGCCCGACCGCATGGGCGCGCCCGGCCGTGCCATGCTGGGCCAGGACCAGGCGGAGTATCTGCGCGACCGCCGCACGCCCTGGGTGTCGGCTCTGCTGGGCGACTGCTACGGATCCTCGACCTGGTACGCCTGCATCTCCGACTTCGTGGTGATGCGCAAGGGCGCCACCATGGCGGTGGCGAGCAGCCGGGTCACCTCCATGGCCATCAGCCAGACCATCGACCCCGAGGATCTCGGCGGCTGGCGCCTGCACAGCTCCGTGACCGGGCTGGTCGATATGGTGGTGGACACCGAGGAGGAGGCGCTCCAGGCGGTGCGGACCTTCCTCAGCTACCTGCCGAGCCACGCCGGCGAGGCGCCGCCGCGCCGGCCGGTGCCGGAGGGTTCCGACGACGCCGCCGAGCGCATCCTCGACGTGCTGCCGGAGGAACGCAGCAAGGTCTACGACGTGCGGGACATCGTGAACTGCATCGTCGACACCGGCAGCTTCTTCGAGCTGAAGGCCCGCTTCGGCAAGGCGATCACCACCGGCCTCGCCCGCATCGACGGCCGCTCGGTCGGCATCATCGCCAGCAACCCGCGCGTCAAGGGCGGCGCCATCGACGTCGACGCCATGCGCAAGGCGACCAGCTTCCTGGTCCTGTGCGACTCCTTCAACCTGCCGATCGTCTTCCTGGTCGACCAGCCGGGCTTCCTGATCGGGGTGGATGGGGAGCGGCGCTGGGCTCCCGGCCGCATCATGAACTGGATGAACGCGATCAGCCTCGTCACCGTGCCGAAGCTCTCGGTGCTGATGCGCAAGAGCTACGGGCAGGCCTACCTGAACATGGGCGGCGGCCGCCATTCCGACGAGGTGCTGAGCTGGCCGACGGCCGACCTCGGCTTCGTCGACCCCGCGGTCGGCGTGAACATCCTGCACGGCATCAAGGAGTCCGACGACCCCGAACGGTTCCGTGCGCTCCACCAGGAGCTTCAGAAGGATTCCTCGGCCTGGGCGCTGGCCTCCCTCTACGAGACCCACGCCGTGATCGACCCGCGGGCGACGCGCGCGAACCTGAAGCGGCTGCTCGCGGTGCATGCGGAACGCGGCGTCGGCGAGCACCGGCTGGCCACCTGGCCGACCAGCTACTGACGGCCCGCCCGCCGCAACCGCAAAGGAAAGACGAAACGATGTCCGAAATCGAACTGCGCAGCGAAGTCACCGGCTCCGTCTGGCGCGTGCTCCTCAAGGAAGGCGACACGGTGGAGGAGGACCAGTCCCTGATGATCCTGGAATCCATGAAGATGGAAATCCCCCTCGTCGCGCCGGAGTCGGGACGGATCGCCCGCATCCTGGTGAAGGAAGGCGAGCCCATCCGCGAAGGCCAGGTCGCGGCGGTCCTGGAGATCTGATCCGCAAGGCGGAGGGAAGGCGAAGCCATGGGTGAAGCCAGGCAAGACGGGGGAAAGGCCCTCGTGGTGGGAGCGACCGGCATCGTCGGCGGGGCGATGCTCGACCATCTCGTCCGGGCGCCGGGCTGGGAGGTCGTCGCGGCCTCCCGCCGCCCGCCGGAGGGGCGCACGGACGTGGCGTGGCTGCCCCTCGACCTCCTCGACCCGGTGGACTGCCGCAGCAAGATCGCCGGGTGCCCCGGCCTCACCCACGTCTTCTTTGCCGCCTACGCCAAGGCACCGGATGCCGCCGCCGAGGTGGCGGTCAACCTGCCGATGCTGACCAACCTGCTGGACGCGCTGGAGGCCGGAGCCCCGGATCTTCGCCACGTCCAGCTCGTGCACGGGCAGAAATGGTACGGCAGCCATCTCGGCCCCTATCGGACCCCGGCGCGGGAGGACGACCCGCGCCACATGCCGCCGAACTTCTATTACGACCAGCAGGACGCGCTGGTGCGCCGCCGCAGCGGCAAGCCCTGGAGCTGGTCGGCGGTCCGCCCGCAGGCGCCGCTGACCTTCTCCCTGGGCAGCCCGATGAACCAGCTTCTGGTGGTCGCGCTCTACGGCTCGATCTGCCGGGAGCTGGGGCTGCCGCTGGACTTCCCCGGGAAGCCCGGCTGCTTCCAGGCGCTCTATCAGGTCACCGATCCGGGCCTGCTGGCGCGGGCGATGGAGCATGTCGCCACCGTCCCCCAGGCCGCCGACCAGGCCTTCAACGTCACCAACGGCGACCTCTTCCGCTGGGTCAACCTGTGGCCGCGGCTGGCCGCCTTCTTCGGCGTCCCGGCCGGCCGGGTCCGACCGATGGCGCTGGCCCGGGTGATGGCCGACAAGGGGCCGCTGTGGCGGCGCATGGTGTCCGCCCACGGCCTGGCCCCCCACGCCATGGCGGATCTCGTCGACTGGGCGTGGGGCGACTTTGTGTTCGGAAGCGAGCACGACAACGTGTCGTCCCTGACGCGCCTTCGCGCCGCAGGCTTTCACGAGCACATCGACAGCGAGCAGTTGTATCTCCAGAAACTTCAGGAGCTGCGATCAGCACGAGTAATACCATAAAATAACACGCACACCATCAAGACGATATTCATCGTCGCGACGCCACAACTGCGTTCTTTTTTCAGAGTCGGCCAGAGTTGTGTTGTGATCGCTGAATATATGTCTTGATATTTGCTTGCACAGCATGCCATCGTATGCATGATGTAAGTTTGGGTAGGATTGATGCCGCGCCGAATCTCCACAACCGGAGCGCCGCGGACAGCCATGGGCAGGATGCTCCCAAAGATGCGCATCTGCCCCTCAGGGAGGAAATCTGATGATGAAACAATTGGCGGGAATCAACCGGCGCGACCTGATGGGCATCATGGGCCGCTTCGGGATGACCTCCACACTTCTGGCGGCGTCCGGCCTGACCGGGGTCGTCAGCGCCCCGACGCTGGCGCGGGCCGCCGAGCAGACCCAGGCGAAGCGCAACGCCGTGCCGCCGAAGTTCCAGTTCCGCTACGGCGGTGCCGGCTACAACGCGGACTCACTGCGCATCGTCCATGTCGGATGCCTCGACTTCATCCGCGAGGTCGAGGCGCTGAGCAACGGCGCCATCCGCGTCGAGTTCATCGGCAACAACCAGATCTGCAACGAGCTTGACTGCGTGAAGAAGACGCAGCAGGGCATCATCGACATCTTCACGTCGGCGACGCAGAACGCATCGAACGGTGCGCCTTACTACAATGTCCTCGACTTCGCCTACCTGTTCCCGTCACGGTCGGCTTTCTATCATTTCTTCTACCACCCGAAAAGCGAGGCGCTGCTGCGCGAGCCGCTGCGCAAGCGCCACGGCATCCAGTTCCTCTTCACGATGTTCGAGGCCCGCGGCCTCATGATGGGGCTGAAGTACAAGGACCGGCCGACGATCTCGACCCTGGCCGAACTCCAGGGCACGAAGAACCGCGTCACCGGCACCCAGCTCGGCCGCATCACCATGGAGCTGCTCGGCCTGAACCCGGTGCCGGTTGCCTGGGAAGAGACTCTGGACGGCCTGAAGCAGGGGCTGATCGACGGCGCCGAGACCTGGTCGTCGGCGGTGGTGGCCTTCAACATGACGCCGGTGGTGTCGCAGGCGGTCGAGCTGGGCATGTTCGCCGGCCTGGAGCACGCGGCGATGAGCACCAAGAGCTTCGACAAGCTCGGCTCCGAACTCCAGAGCGTCGTTCTGGAAGCGGCCTACATCACGCAGGTGCGCATCCAGGCGGCGCACGAGGCGGCGCTGACCAACGTCGTCGGCGCCACCAACCCGCCGACCGAAGGCACCGTCTTCCAGAAGATGGGCGTCCGCGTCGCCATGCTGTCCGACGCCGAGCTGGAGAAGGCCGAGAAGATGGCCTCGCCGGAGTTCGTGCCGGGTCCGTGGGAGCAGTGGCGCGAGCGCCTGAACGGCTGGTCGGGCGGCCATGACGTGTTCAAGGAAATCCACGCGATCGCCCGCGAGATCCCCCGCAAGACGCCGGCGCAGGACGTGGCCCCGCGCCGCTGGTGGCAAAGCGCCTGATCCAGGGGAGCGGCGGTGGGCGGCCCGACGAGGCGCCGCCCCCCGCCGCCCCACCACCGTCCAAGGCCAACGGAATGAATGACATGCCCAACGACGCCGTATCGCTGTCGGACCGGCCGGCGACGGACCAGCCGGAAAAGAAGGCGGACGCCGCGCCCAAGCGCGGCGTCCTCGCCTGGCTCGACGCCAACCTCGAGCCCGTCTTCATGAACATCGCCTATGTGGCGATGGTCGCCATCGTGTTCGAACAGGTGGTGCTGCGCTTCGTCTTCCACAGCCAGGTCGCCTGGAGCACCAGCGTCGCCATCTACATGTTCATCTGGCTGACCTGGATCGGCGCCGCCTACAATGTCAAACTGCGCTCGCACCTCACCTTCTCCGAGGTGCGCTCCCGCCTGCCCTACACCGCCCAGTTCGCCTGCCTGATCCTCGACGCCCTGCTCTGGGTGTCGTTCTCGGTGGTGGTCATCTACTACACCAGCGAACAGATCATCCTTCTCTACGAGAATTTTGCCGTGGTTCCCGGCACCAGCGACGTCATGCAATGGTGGTTCTACATGATCAGCCCGATCGGATGGTCGCTCATCATCTTCCGCGCCGTGCAGAACTTCTGCAAGGACTGCGCCGCCTACCGGCGCCGGGAGCCGTTCAATCTCGGCTCCATGTCGTTGGACCAGTGAGGAGGGTGCGGACATGGAAAGCACGCTGATCGCCCTGGTCTCTTTCAGCGCCGTCGGACTGTTCGTCCTCGGGGTGCCGCTGGTGCTCATCATCGGCCACTGGGTGCTGTGGGTCAGCATCGCCACCGACTTCACGCTCGCCAACCTGGGCGTGACGCTGTTCGAGGGCATCAACTTCTTCGGGCTTCTCGCCCTGCCGCTGTTCATCCTGACCGGCGACATCATCAACGCCGGCGGCATCGCCAAGCGCCTGACCGACTTCGCCTATTCGACGCTGAGTTGGCTGCGCGGCGGGCTCGGCCTGGCGGCGCTCGGCGCCTGCGGCATGTTCGCGGCGATCTCCGGCTCCAACGCCGCGACCACCGCGACCATCGGCTCGATCATGTACCGCGAGATGCAGGAGGGCAAATACGGCAAGACCTTCGCCGCCGCCACCCTGGCGTCGGGCGGCGTGGTCGGCATCATCATCCCGCCCTCGATCATCTTCGTGATCTACGGCTTCCTCATGAACCTGCCGATCGGCGACCTGTTCATGGCGGGCATCATCCCCGGCGCGCTGATGATCCTGGCCATGCAGATCGTCTGCATCGTCGCCTCCTGGCGCAACGGCTACGGCAAGATCGTGCCCTTCAACCTGGGCTTCTCCCTGCGCAGCGCCGCACGCGCCTATCTGGGCTTCATGGCCATCGGCATCGTCCTCTTCGGCATCTACAGCGGCATCTTCTCCCCCACCGAGGCGGCGGCGATGACGGTCGTCTTCGGCTTCGTCGCCGGAACCTTCATCACCGGCGAAATCCGCTGGCGCTCGCTCCCCGCCGTCCTGCTGCGGTCGGGCCAGATCGCCGGCATGCTGGTGCCGCTGGTGGCGCTGTCCATCGTCATGCAGCAGCTCTTGTCGATCATCGGGACCCAGGCCTACATCGCCGAGCTGCTGAGCGGTGTCGGCGGCTACTACAGCTCGCTGCTCATCAGCATGGTGGTGGTCATGATCGCCGGCTGCTTCCTGGAGAGCGTGCCGATCACCATCATCCTGGCCCCGATCCTGGCCCCGATCGCCGTGTCCGCGGGCGTCGATCCGATCCAGTTCGCCATGGTCTTCGTCATCGGCGCCGCCATCGGCTTCATCACGCCGCCCTTCGGGCTGAATCTCTTCGTGGCGAGCAGCATGACCGGCATCCCCTACCTGCGCATCGTGCCCTATGTGCTGCCCTACCTCTTCGCCCTGCTGATCGCCTGGGGGCTGGTGGCGCTGGTGCCGGCGCTCTCGACCTTCCTTCCCAGCATCAGCGGCGCCGGATAAACCCTCCGGCCGTCCTGACCGGGCCGCGGCGCGCCTCGCGCCGCGGCCCTTTTCTTTGCCTCATACCGGCGGCGCATGAACACGGAGCGCCGCCGGTAAAACCCGCCAGATCAATGCGATAGCATTGATCGCAGGGGTGATGCGGACGACGCCTTCAGGCGCCGTCCGTATCACGCGGCCCGGTCGTGCCCCGGGCGCGGATCCACGTCCAGGCGCACGGCCATGCCGCCGGTCCCCTCGACCACCGGGTAGAGGCTCATCACCAGCGGGTCGTGGCCGGGGACGATGCGGTCGCGGCTTCCCGCCAGCGCCTCGATGGTGCGCCAGGACTGCGCCGCCGCGGCGATGTCGTGCTGGATGGGAAAGGGATTCTGCTCCTCCAGATTGCGGTAGAGGTGGAAGGCGTCGGACGCCACCACCACCATGCCCCGCCGCGTGCGCACGCGCACGACCTGGAGCCCCATGGTGTGGCCGCCGACATGGTGCAGCGAGATGCCCGGCGCCAGCTCGGCGTCGCCGTCATGCACCACCACCTGGTCCTGGTAGAGGCGCTGGAGGACGCTGCACACATCCTCCACCCGGTAGGCGCGGCGCACCGGCGCGTGCTGCATGTGCCGGCCGCAGCAGTAATACATCTCGCGGTCCTGGACGTGCAGACGGGCGTTGGGATAGGGGGCGAAGTCGCCGATGTGGTCCCAGTGCATGTGGGTGATCACCACGTCGGCGATGGCCGACGGCTCCACCCCCAGCGCGCGCAGGGTCACGGCCGGGCTGGCGAGGTAGCGGTGCCCGCGCCCGGCCGCCAGCGCCTCGCCGTAGCCGACGTCGATCAGAACGCTGCGCTCGGGGCTGCGCGCCAGCCAGACGAAATAGTCGAGCGGTTCCGGGCCGTCGTGCGGGTCGGGGAACATCCCGTTGTGGGCGCGCCGCCGCTCCGGATGCGTGGCGTATCGGATCGCGAACAGCTCGTAGATGGCGTCGTCGCCGGCCATGGCCTTCCTCCCTCGTGTTTCCCTGCGCCGCGTTCCGGCGCCCCGGGCGGGGATCGGCC
Source organism: Pseudomonadota bacterium (assembly GCA_023416455.1). Lineage (GTDB taxonomy): Bacteria > Pseudomonadota > Alphaproteobacteria > Azospirillales > Azospirillaceae > Azospirillum. Next base: position 9,603 of record JAEZHQ010000553.1, read on the forward strand.
GCGGACGCGGATTCAGGCCCGAGTGTCCGGCCCGCCCTCTCGCCCCGGCAAATGACAAAACCGAATAGAGTCATGCCGAACCGCCCCCCGCAGCGCCCCGCTTCGGTGCGATGATGATGCGGTCCCAAGCGCCGCCGGACCGCCGGCCGGCCGCTCCCCCGCCGCTCCCCAAGCCCGGGAATTCCCGATGCCGAGCCCCCTGTTCTCTCCCCTGCGCCTGCGCGGCGTGGACATCGACAACCGCATCGTCGTGGCGCCGATGTGCCAGTACAGCGCCGAGGACGGCCGCATGACCGACTGGCACCTGATGCATCTCGGCCAGTTCGCGGTCTCCGGCCCCGGGCTGGTGATGACCGAGATGATCGACGTGGAGCCGGAGGGCCGCATCGGTCCCGGCTGCGTCGGCCTCTACTCCGACGCCTGCGAGGAGGCGATCGCCCGCGTGGTCGCCTTCTGCCGGCGCCACGGGCAGGCCCGGCTGGGCATCCAGCTCTCCCACGCCGGGCGCAAAAGCTCGATCCGGCCGCCTTGGGAGGGCCGCCGGCCGATCCCGCCGGAGGCCGGCGGCTGGATCCCGAAGGCCCCTTCCGCGGTCGCCGTGGCGCCCGGCGAACCGCCGCCGGCGGCCCTGACCATCGGCCAGCTCGCCGATCTGAAGGCCGCCTTCGTCGCCGCCACCGGGCGCGCCGCCCGCATCGGCTTCGACCTTCTGGAGCTGCACGCCGCCCACGGCTACCTGCTGCACCAGTTCCTATCGCCCCTCGCCAACCGGCGGACCGACGCCTACGGCGGCAGCCTGGAGAATCGGATGCGCTTCCCGCTGGAGCTGTTCGAGGCGATGCGGCGCGCCTGGCCGGAGGAGCGGCCGATGGGCGTGAAGCTGTCGGCGCTGGACTGGTGCGAGGGCGGCTGGACCCTGGAGGAGGCGATCCGCTTCTGCCAGGAGCTGAAGGAGCGGTCCTGCGACTGGGTCACGGTGTCGAGCGGCGGAATCGTGTGGACCGAGTCCATCCCCGCCGAACCCGGATTCCAGATTCCCTTCGCCGCGCGCATCCGCCGCGAGACCGGCCTCCCGGTGGCCGCCGTCGGGCTGATCACCGAACCCCGCCAGGCCGAATCCATCGTCGCCGAGGGCGAAGCCGACCTCGTGGCGCTGGCCCGCGGCATGCTCTGGAACCCGCGCTGGGCCTGGCACGCCGCCGAGGCGCTGGGCGAGCCGCACCAGGGTCCGCCGCAGTACGCGCGTTCCGCCCCCCGCCTGGCGCGCGACACCTTCGCCACCGGCGCCGCGGCCAAGCCGGGCTCCGGCCAGTAACATTTAAATCATACATATCTTTTTCTGGCGTTCCGAAATCGGGTTTGCTAGGATTACCGACAATGCGGACCGCCGAAGAGTCCGCGGGATGCCCCCCTCAAGGACGCTGTCCTCCCTCCCCGCGCCGCGGGAGGGCCGGGGCGGGTGCGCGCGCCGCTTCGACCGAAGCCGCGCCCCAACAACCGTGCCAGACAATCGTGGAGGAAAGAGCCGATGACCTACGCGCTGCCCCCCATCATCGACATGCGCCTGCGCCCGCCGATCCCGGCCTGGACGCGCGGCACCGTGTTCCGCACGGCGATGCACTACCCGCGGCACTGCTTCACCTTCAAGGGCGCCCGCTCCGCCTGGACGGAGTCGGTCGATGTCCTGTTCGAGGAGATGGAGTCCGCCGGCATCCGCTACGGCGTGCTGATGGGGCGGGCGTCCTCCGGGGCGGGCAACCTGGGCGGGGTCGCCAACAAGGAGATCGTCGAGGCGGTCAACCAGTATTCCGACCGCTTCCTTGGCTTCCTCGGCGTCGACCTGGAGAACATCGAGCAGGGCCTGGCCGAGATCCGCGAGTACGCCGGCGAGCCGAACATCAAGGGCATCTCCATCGAGCCCGGCTCCGCCCGAGAGCCCCGCTGGGCGGACGACCCCAGCCTGGAGCCCGTCTACGAACTCGCCCGCGAGTTCGACCTGCCGGTGTCCATCTCGCTGTCCGGCCTGCTGTCGGCGCTCGCCGGGCACGACATCAGCTGGTCGCGGCCGGTGTCGGTCCAGCGGGCGGCGCAGCGCCATCCCGACGTGAAGTTCATCGTCTCCCACGCCTCCTGGCCCTATGCGGAGGAGATGGTCGTGGTCGCGCTGGCCTGCCCGAACATCTACGTCTCGCCCGACCTCTACGCCGCCACCGCCGGCATGATCGGCGCCGACACCTACGTGAAGGGCGCCAACCTCTTCCTGGAGGACCGGACGCTGTTCGGCACCGCCTATCCGGTGAAGGACATCCAGGAATCGCTGCGCGACTTCCTCCAGATGGGCTGGCGGCCGGAGATCATTCCCAAGATCCTCTGGGGCAACGCCGCCAAGCTGCTGAAGATCAAGGCGTGAACTGACGGCCGGCGGAGGGCGCATGCCCTCCCCGTCCCGCCCGATCCCGCGAATCATCCACGAACACATTCAATTCCAGAGGATGGTTGTCCATGGACATCACCCGCGACATCGCCCGCAGGGTCGCCGCGGCAAGGGTCGACGACATTCCGGCCGAGGCGCTGGCCTATGCCAAGAGCCTGACCATGAGCGCCTTCGGCGCCATGCTGGCGGGCGGTGCCTGCGTCGGCTCCGACATCGTCACGCGCTTCGTGAAGCGGGCCGGCGGCACGCCGGAGGCGACGGTGTTCGGCGAGGGCGTCCGCCTGCCGGTCGAGGCCGCCGCCTTCGCCAACGCCACCTACGCCCACGCCACCGAGTACGAGGACGACAGCTTCCCCGAGGCGGTGTCGAGCTACACCATCGTCCCGGCGGCCATGGCGCTGGGCGAGCATCTGGGGTCGAGCGGCCGTGACGTCCTGGCGGCCTTCATCGCCGGCTACGAGACCCAGGCCCGCATCGGGCTGGCCTGCCGCGAGGCGCGGCGCCTCGGCTACATGGTCCTCAGCCTGGCCGGCTCCATCGGCTGCGCGGCGACGGCGGCCCGGCTGCTCGGGCTGGACGCGGAGCGCACCGCCAACGCGCTGAGCATCGCCGCCTCGCAGGCGGGGGGGATCGGCTACCAGACCGGCACCATGGCCCACATCGCCGAGATGGGCTTCTCGGCGCGCAACGGGCTGACCGCGGCGCTGCTTGCCCGCGACGGCTTCACCGGCCAGCAGGACGTGCTGGAGGCGCCGCGCGGCCTCTTCGCCATGATCACCGCCGGCAAGGTCGAGGCGCCGGAGCGCATCCTGTCCGACTGGGGCCGCCCCTACCGCATCATGGAGGTGGGGATCAAGGAGTTCCCCTGCTGCTACCACCTCCAGCGCATCATCGAGACGACCATCGACGTGCGGCAGAGCGACGGCGTCACCGCCGACGCCATCGAGCGGGTCGAGGTGGAGGTCAACGCCTTCTTCCCCACGGTGGTCCAGCATCTCGTGCCGCACGACGAGATCCAGGCCCAGTTCAGCCTGCCGCACGCGGTCGCCGTGGCCATGCTGGACGAGCGCGTGCTGCCCGCCAGCTTCTCGCGCGCGCGCATCGACGACCCGGCCGTCCGCGACCTGCGCGGCCGCGTCGCCATGGTCGTCCGCGAGGACTGGGGCTGGACGCCGACCGGCTGGACGCCGCGCATCACCTACCGCCTGCGCGACGGACGGGTCATCGTGCGCGAGCCGGCGGGATCGCGCGGCCAGCCGCCGAATCTTCTGACCTTCGACGAGACCGTCCCCAAGTACCGCGGCTGCGCCGAGGGCAGGATCACCGACGAGGCGATCGCCTCGTCGGTGGCGATCCTGCGCGACCTGGAGCGCTGCGACGACATCCGCGCCCTGGTGCGGGCCGTCGGCCGCTGACCCGGCCCCGGTCTTCCGCCCCTTCCGAACCGAACCGCTGCGAGACCTCCATGCCTGCATCGGACCTCACCCACGACGACGTGACGCGGCTGATCCACCTGATCGACGACACCCCGGACATCGAGGTGCAGATCGAGATCGGCGAGATGAAGCTGCACATGCGCAAGTTCAGCGGCGCCGCTCCGGCGCCGGCCCTTGCCGCCGCGCCCGCTCCCGCCCCCGCCGCCGCGCCAGC
>JAEZHQ010000585.1 GCA_023416455.1 Pseudomonadota bacterium
GGGCGCAGCCGTGGCAGAAGCTGGATCAGCGCCTGCGACCCCGCGGCCGCGGCGACCATGTCGGCCGAGGGGGCGCCATAGGCCGCCGCCGCCGCCGCGCGCAGGGCCGCCTCGGCGCCCGGCTCCGGCAGGCGGGTCCAGGCGGCGGGCGGAATCGCCGGCAGCGGGTAGGGCCAGGGGTTGATTCCGGTGGACAGGTCCACCCAGGGCTCCGGCGCCCCCGGGAAGGCGGCGCGGGCGCCTTCCAGGTCTCCGCCATGGACGATGGCCCGGCCGCTCCGGACGACTCCCTTGGTCCCGTCCACCCTTTCCGCCATGATTGCGCCCTTTCCGCCCCGTCAGGAATCCGTGCCGTGGAGATTCATCCGTCCGTGCTCGCCGCCGCCCTCGCCATCGAGGCCGCCGCCGGCTATCCGGACGCACTGTACGCCCGTTTCCGCCATCCGGTGGTGTGGATCGGCGCGCTCATCACGCGCCTCGACCGCGCCCTCAACAGCGACGGCCACGGTTTCGGGGCGCGCAAGGCGGCGGGCCTGCTGGCGATGGCCGTGCTGCTCCTGGTCGTCGGCGGGGTCGCCTCGGCGGTGGCGGCGGCGTGCCGCGCGCTGCCGCTCGGCGGCCTGTGGGAGGCGCTGCTGGCCTCCACGCTGATCGCCCAGCGCAGCCTGCACGACCATGTGGCGGCGGTCGCCACCGCGCTTCGCGACGGCGGGCTGGAGGCGGCGCGCACCGCGGTGGCGCGAATCGTCGGCCGCAACCCGGCCACCCTGGACGAGCCGGCGGTCTGCCGCGCCGCCATCGAAAGCCTGTCCGAGAACTTCTCCGACGGGGTGGTGGCGCCGGCCTTCTGGCTGCTCGTCGGCGGCCTGCCGGGGATCGCGCTGTACAAGGCGGTCAACACCGCCGACAGCATGATCGGCCACCGCACCCCCCGCCACGCCGCCTTCGGCTGGGCGGCGGCGCGGCTGGACGACCTGGTGAACCTGCCGGGCTCGCGCCTGGCCGCGCTGCTGATCGCCGCCGCCGCCCGCTTCACCCCGGAGGCCGACGCCGGGGCCGCCCTGCGGGCCGTCCGCCGCGACGCCCGCCGCCACCGCTCGCCCAACGCCGGCTGGCCGGAAGCGGCCATGGCCGGTGCGCTCGACCTGCGCCTCGGTGGTCCCCGGGTCTACGGAGCCGCCCGAATCGAGGACGCCTGGATGGGACCCGGCCGCACCGCCGCCACGGCGGACGACATCGGCCGGGCGCTGCGCCTCTACCGCCGCGCCTGCCTGCTCCTGCTCGGCGCGGCGCTGGTCCTGGCCGTCGCGGCCTGACAGGGCGGCGGTCAGGACAGGGCCGGCACCACGTCGGTCTGCGCGAAGTCGGGTCCCACAAAGAGGAGCGGCATGCCGAGCGACCGGGCCAGCGCGTAGGACGCGCAGCCGGCGAGGGTCAGCCGGGCCGGATGCCCGTGCGCCCGGCCGAAGCGGCGGTAGGCGTCGTAGGCCAGGGCCGCCTGCATCCGGTCGAAGGGCCGCTGGATGATCCCGACGCGCTCGACCAGCCGGTCGAACTCCTTCAGCACCGGCTCCCCGTAGCGGACGAAGAGGAGCGCCCGGCACTCGAAGGCGGTGACGGCCGACATGTGGCTGACCGCCGTGACGTCCAGAAGCTCCTCGATCTGATCGGCTTGCGGAGCCCCGCACAGGAAGGCCATCACGGCCGAGCTGTCGACCACCATCATGCGAAGCGCCCCGCGTCGTCAGGGCCGAGAACGTCCTCGGCGGGGCGGTCGTCGCGGACGGGCAGGTGGGACACCCGTTCGCGGATTTCGCGCAGCGCCTGGCGCCGCGACGGGTCGTACGGGCGGGCGACCCGGCTCAGCCGCTCGGCCAGCGCGACCGTCACGGCGGTGGCAAGGCTCTCCCCGGTGACGGCGGCCAGTTCGCGCGCCAGCCGGTCAGCCTCGTCGGACTCGATGTGCAGGCCCAAGCCCATGTCTCCCGCAAGGCGCCGTGCGCGGGCGGCGCAACGGCATGATGGCGTTTGCAACTCTACTGCGTCGCGCCCGGCTCCGCCACCGCCAGCAGACCATCGATATCGACATGGGCCTCCAGCCGGTCGGCGATGCGGTCGAGCGCCCCCTCCACCGCCGCCTCGTAGGAGCGCTCCGACGGGGCGGCGCCCAGCGCCGCCAGGAAGGCGCGGCGGAAGCCGTCGGCGGCGAACAGCCCGTGCAGGTAGCAGCCGGCCACCCGCCCGTCGGCCGACACCGCCCCGTCGGAGCGGCCGCCGAGGTCCAGCATCGGGCGGGCGCGGTCGGGGCCGTCGGTGCGGCCCATGTGCATCTCGTAGCCGGCCACCGCCGCCCCGGTGGCGCGCTCGGTGCCGGCGGCCTCCTCCAGCACCTTGGGGCCGCTCAGCACCGTCTCGACGTCGAGCAGCCCGAGGCCCGGCGCCTCGCCGGGCGCTCCCTCGATGCCGTCGGGGTCGGCAACCCGCCGGCCCAGCATCTGGTAGCCGCCGCAGATGCCGAGCACGCGGCCGCCCTGGCGCCGGTGGGCCAGCAGGTCGACATCCCAGCCTTCGGCGCGCAGGGCGGCAAGGTCGGCGACGGTCGCCTTGGTTCCGGGCAGGACGACGAGGTCGGCGTCGCGCGGCAGCGGCCGGCCCCGCGGCACCATGGTCAGCGCCACGTCCGGCTCCTGCGCCAGCGGATCGAAATCGTCGAAGTTGGCGATTCGCGGCAGCATGGGAACGGCGATGCGCAGGCGGCCGCCCTCCCGGTCCCGGCGGTGCTCCAGCGCCACCGCGTCCTCCGCGGGCAGCAGGGCGGCCTCGGCCAGCCAGGGCACCACGCCGAAGCCGCGCCAGCCCGTGTGCCGGACGATGGCCGCGAGGCCGCCGTCGAAGAGCCGCGGGTCGCCGCGGAACTTGTTGATGAGGAACCCCTTCACGCGCGCCCGTTCGTCGGGCTCCAGCAGCGCGTGGGTGCCGACGAGGCTGGCGATGACCCCGCCGCGGTCGATGTCGCCGACCAGCAGCACCGGCACCCCCGCCGCCGTGGCGAAGCCCATGTTGGCGATGTCGCCGGCGCGCAGGTTGACCTCCGCCGCGCTGCCGGCGCCTTCGACCACGACGACGTCGGCCTCGCGCCGCAGCCGCTCGAAGCTGTCGAGCACGGTGGCCAGCAGCCGCCCCTTGCGCGCCTGGAAGTCGGCGGCCCCGGCCGTCCCGCTCACCCGCCCGCGCAGAACCAGCTGGGCGCCGGTTTCCGACTGCGGCTTCAGCAGGACCGGGTTCATGTCGACGCTGGGCGCCACGCCGCAGGCCCGCGCCTGGAGGGCCTGGGCGCGGCCGATCTCGCCGCCGTCGGGCGTGACCGCGGCGTTGTTGGACATGTTCTGCGGCTTGAAGGGGCGCACCCGCAGCCCGCGCCGGACCAGCGCCCGGCACAGCCCTGCCACCAGCAGCGACTTGCCGACGTCCGAGCCCGTGCCCTGGAGCATGATCGCGCGGGCCATGGGCTAGAACTCGATTCCCGGCTGGGCCTTCACGCCGGCCTGGAAGGGGTGCTTGACCGGGGTCATCTCGGTCACCAGATCGGCCGCCTCGACCAGCTCCGGCTTGGCGGTGCGGCCGGTGACCAGCACATGCAGCCCGGGACGCCGCCCGGACAGCGCGGCCAGCACCTCCTCCACTGGCAGGTAGCCCATGCGCAGGACGATGTTCAGCTCGTCCAGCACGACCAGCCGGTAGCGCGGGTCGGCCATCAGCTCCAGCGCCTTGGCCCAGGCGGCGCGGGCGGCGGCGACGTCGCGGTCGCGGTCCTGGGTCTCCCAGGTGAAGCCCTCGCCCATGACGTGGAGGTCGACGAGGTCGTCGAAGCGCTCCAGCGCCACCGTCTCGCCGGTCGACCAGGCGCCCTTGACGAACTGCACGACGCCGACCGGCATGCCGTGCCCGGCCGCCCGCAGGACCAGGCCGAAGGCGGCGGTGGACTTGCCCTTGCCGTTGCCGGTGTGGACCATGAGCAGGCCCTTCTCCAGCGTCTTGCCGGCCACCACGCGGTCCTGGAGGGCCTTGCGGCGCCTCATCTTCTCGGCGTGGCGGGCGTTCGTCCCGGCGGCGTCCTCGGTCATGCTCCCTCCCCCTTGAGAATCATGGGCAGCCCGGCGGCGACGAAGACCACCCGGGTGGCGCGCGCCGCCACCGCCTGGTGGAGGCGGCCGGCATGGTCGCGGAAGCGCCGGGCCAGCGCGTTGTCGGGCACGATGCCCAGCCCGACCTCGTTCGACACCAGCACCACGCGCCCTTCGACCGCCGCCAGCGTCTCCAGAAGGCCGTCGGTGCGCGCGGCCACGTCGGCCTCGGCCATCATGAGGTTGGTCAGCCACAGGGTCAGGCAATCGACCAGGACCGCGGTCCCGGCGGCGGCGTGCCGGCGCAGCGCGCCGCACAGATCCAGCGGCTCCTCCACCGTGAGCCAGCCGGATCCGCGGTCCTGGCGGTGCCGGGACACCCGTTCGGCCATCTCCCCGTCCCACACCCGGGCGGTGGCGATGTAGATCCGCGGGCCGGGCGCCGCGGCCGCCAGCCCCTCGGCGTAGCGGCTCTTGCCGGACCGCGCCCCGCCCAGGACCAGCGTGATGTCTGCACTCATGGACCGGGCATCCCCTCGGCTTGGCCAAGCCGGATGGTTAGCCCAGATCCGTCCCGCCTGCAAAGCGCCTTCGGAATCCACCGGGGCGGCATTCCCGAGCCCGGCGACCCTCTGGGCGGGGTGCGAAAAATCTGCATAGAACTTTGCCTAACGCGGTCCGTTGCAGCACCATGCAGGAAGCCAACCGGCAGACAACCACAACCTGCGGCCATCGCGCCGCCGACATCGGCGAGGGATCCCGTGAAGACCTTATCCTCAAGGCGCGTCCTGGTGACCGGCGGCGCCGGCTTTCTCGGCTCGCACCTGTGCGAACGGCTGCTGGAGGACGGATGCGAGGTGCTGTGCGTGGACAACTACTTCACGGGCAGCCGCGACAACGTCATCCACCTGCTCGGGCATCCGCGCTTCGAGCTGATACGCCACGACGTCACCTTCCCGCTCTACGTCGAGGTCGACGCGATCTACAACCTCGCCTGCCCGGCCTCGCCCGTGCACTACCAGCACGACCCGGTTCAGACGACCAAGACCTCGGTGCACGGCGCCATCAACATGCTGGGGCTGGCCAAGCGGCTGGGGGCGCGCATCTTCCAGGCATCCACCTCGGAGGTCTACGGCGATCCCGCGGTGCATCCGCAGCCGGAGGACTACTGGGGGCACGTCAACCCGATCGGCCCGCGCGCCTGCTACGACGAGGGCAAGCGCTGCGCCGAGACCCTGTTCTTCGACTACCACCGCCAGCACGGCCTGTCCATCAAGGTGGCCCGCATTTTCAACACCTACGGCCCGCGCATGCACCCCAATGACGGGCGCGTGGTGTCGAACGTCATCGTCCAGGCCCTCCGGGGGGAGCCGATCACCGTCTACGGCGACGGCTCGCAGACCCGCTCCTTCTGCTACGTGGACGACCTGATCGAGGGTTTCCTGCGCTTCATGGCGACCGACGACGCCCACACCGGCCCGCTGAACCTGGGCAACCCCACCGAATTCACCATCCTGGAACTGGCCGAGGCGGTGATCCGCCTGACCGGCTCGCGCTCGGCCATCGTCCACCAGCCGCTGCCCCAGGACGACCCCCGCCAGCGCCAGCCCGACATCCGCCGGGCCAGGGCCCTGCTCGACTGGGAACCCAAGGTGCCGCTGGAGGAGGGGCTGGGGCGGACCATCGCCTATTTCCAGGCGCTTCTCGAAGGGCGGGGGGAACGGCCGGCCCGGTGACGCGGGCGGCGCGGGTGCCGGGCACGACCGGGCTTCCCGCCTGTTGAAGCATCGGCCATCCAACCCGTCGCAATCCAAACCACCGCAGGACGAGCCGCGCATGGAACCGAACATCCGCATTCCACCGCTCAACCTTCCCGGGACGCTGGTGGTGCCCGACGGCTTCGCCGCCGCGGTGGTGTTCGCGCACGGGACGGGAAGCGGCGGCGCCAGCCCCCGGAACCGCCGGGTGGCGACCCGGTTGCAGGAGGCCGGCTTCGCGACGCTCCTGCTCGACCTGCTGACCGACGAGGAAAAACCCGACCCGGCCAACACCTTCGACGTGCACCGCCTGTCCGAGCGGCTGCTGCACGCGGTCCGCCACCTGCGCGCGGAGACCGCGGTCGCGCAGGCGCCCGTCGGCTTCTTCGGCGCCGGCGCCGGGGCGGCGACGGCGCTGATCGCGGCGGGGCGCGCGGCCGAGCATGACGGCATCGGCGCCATCGTCTGCCGGGGCGGACGGCCGGACCTGGCCGAGGTGTGGCTGCACGGCGTCGCCGCCCCCACCCTGCTCATCGTCGGCAGCCGGGACACCGCCGCGCTCGGCCTCAACACCGACGCCTTCGCCCGCCTGCCCTGCGTCAAGGCGCTGGAAGTGGTGCCCGGGGCCGGCCGCCTGTTCGAGGAGCCCGGCAAGCTCGACATGGTCACCGAATCCGCCCGGTCCTGGTTCAACACCCATCTCCTCAAGGCTGCCAACGGCTGAGGGCGGGTGGACGGGCCGCCGGGGACCGCCCACCTCTGTCACGGCAATCGTCCCGACGCATTCCCCACGGATCGGCCATGCCCGCCCTCGAAATCCTCAGCCGGACGCCCTCCGGTCCGGTGAAGCCTGTGCCCTTGCTGTTCGTCCACGGCGCCTTCTGCGGCGCCTGGATCTGGGAGGCCCATTTCCTGCCCTGGTTCGCCGGCCGCGGCTGGGAGGCGCACGCCGTCTCCCTGCGCGGCCATGGCGGCAGCGAGGGGCGCGACCGCCTGCACGGCTTCGGCATCGCCGACTATGTGGAGGACGTGCTCGCCGCGGCGGAGCGCTGCTCCGCCCCGCCGCTGCTGGTCGGCCATTCCATGGGCGGCATGGTGGTGCAGCGGGCGTTGGTCCGCCGCGCCTTTCCCGGCGCCGTCCTGATGGCCTCCGCCCCGCCGCACGGGCTGTTGGAGTCCACGGTCGGGCTGGCCTGGCGCGCGCCCTCCGTGTTCCAGCAGATGTCCATGCTGGTCGCCTTCGGGACCGGAGCCGTCGATCCCGAGGCGGTGCGCCGCGCCATGTTCTCCGACGCCATGCCCCTGGAGGAGGCCCGGCTCTACGAGCCCCTGCTCCAGGAGGAGTCGCGTCGGGTCCTGCTCGACATCGGCGGCTGGATCCCCTTTCCGCCCCTTCCCGACCGCCGGATCCCGGTGGCGGTTCTGGGCGCCGAACGGGACCTTCTGTTCCCGCCCGACCAGGTGCGCGCCACCGCCCGCGCCTTCCGAACCGAGCCGGTCTTCTTCCCCGGCATGGGCCATGCCATGATGCTGGAGCCCGGCTGGGAGGCGGTCGCCGGCCACATCGAGGGCTGGGTCGAGGGCTGGGCCGAGGCGGCGGCCGATGCACCGGAACGGAGCGCCGCGGCGGACTGACCACGGCGGCGGATGCCGGCGCCCGTTGGATTCATGATGATTTAACCCGGGCGGTCAAGGCTCGCCCTCGACGCGCTGTTCGGGAGGTCGGTATGAGGAAACGGGTGCTCGCGGGGCTGGCCGCCCTTCTGCTGTGGGCCGGCGGTGCCGCCGCCTCGGACCTCTGTCCGCTTCCGCCCGGGGCGGAGCCCCACGCCTCCGCCCTGCCCCGGACCCGCCAGGCTTTGGCCGGCGGCAAGCCCCTGACCGTCGTGGCGCTGGGTTCTTCCAGCACCGAGGGGGTGGGCGCCTCCGGCCCCGCCGCCACCTACCCCTCCCGGCTGCAAGCTGTGCTGGCGGGGCGCCACGCCGCCTCCGGGATCGTCGTCCTGAACAAGGGGATCGGCGGCGAGACGGCGGAGGCGAACCTGAGGCGTCTGGACCGCGACGTGCTGGGCGAACGGCCCGACCTGGTGATCTGGCAGGTCGGGACCAACGACAGCATCCGGGGCGTGCCGCTTGCCGACTTCGCGGAGACCGTCCGCAGGGGGGCCGTCCTGGTCCACGGCTCCGGGGCCGACCTCATCCTGATGAACCCGCAATCCTACCCGGGCGAGGCCAAGGTCCCCTCCTACCCCGCCTTCGCCGCCGCCGTGCTGGACCTCGGCCGGGACCTCGGCGTCCCGGTGCTCGACCGCTACGGCATCATGAAGTGGTGGCTGGACAGCGGCCGCCTGCCCGCCGACCGCATCCTCAGCCCCGACGGCCTCCATCTGAAGGACACGAGCTACGCCTGCCTGGCCGAATTCCTCGCCGACATGATCGACGGAACGGCCGCCGCCGGCGCGAAGACCGCCACGAACGCCGCCACGGTGCGCTGAGCGGGATTAAATGCCGGCCCTGTGCGAAGACGGAAGGAGACGGACGGCGGAGCCCACGGAGCGGTAAGGTGACCTTCAGCTTGCGGAACCAGTTGTCGAGCCAGGTGCGCTCGTTGCGCCGTTACGCGCTGGCCCTGGTGCGCAACCGTGACGACGCCGACGACCTCGTGCAGGAGACGCTGACCCGGGCCATCGCCGGCGCCGGGACCTTCCGGCCCAACGCCGACCTCCGCGCCTGGCTGTTCGGCATCCTGCACAACCTGCACGTCAGCGGCCGGCGCCGCGACCAGGTGCGGGCGCGCGCCGCCGCCGCCATCGAGACGCTGGCGCTCACCAGCATTCCGGCCAGCCAGCCCGGCCACGTCGAGCTGCGCCGGACGATGGACGCCTTCGCCCGGCTTTCCGAGGAGCAGCGCCAGGCGCTCACGCTCGTGGCCGTGGAGGGGATGAGTTATCAGGAGGCGGCCGGCGCCCTGGGGATTCCGATCGGGACGCTGATGTCGCGCCTTGCCCGGGGACGGGAAGCGCTGCGCCGGGAGATGGAGCGCCGTGACCCGGAAACGGACCAATCCAGGCATCGGGAGGGGGGCCCAATCCCCTTGCGGGTGGTGAGGTAGGCCATGACCATGGACGACAGGCCCGGAAACGGGATCGACGGCGGGGACGATCTGGACCTCCAGATCGGCGACGCCGACCTGAACGCCTATGTCGACGGTGAACTGGACGGCGAGCGCCGGATCGAGGTGGAACTCTACCTCGCCGCCAACCCGGCCGTCGCGGCGCGCGTCCACGATTACCTCCTTCAGAGGGAATCGCTGCGCCAGGGGATGGAGCTGCTCGCCGGCCGGACGCCGGCATCGCTGGAGGGACTGTCGGGGCGCCTGTGCGACCGCCTCCAGCGCGACCGCGGCCTGCGGCGGCTCGGCCCGCTGGCCGCCGCGGTCCTGCTGGCGGTCGGCGGCTGGACCGCGGCGTCCTGGCTCCAGGGCGGCCATCACCGCGCCGCCTCGGCCGCCGTCCCCGGCTTCGCCGGCGAGGCCGCCGAGGCCCATTCCACGGCCATGGCGCTCAACTCCCTCCAGTCCTCGGTGTCGCCGGCCGACCACAAGGCCATGGCCGACGTGCTGGCCCGCCGCATCGGCGGCATGACCGTCGACCTGCCGGCGGTGGACGCCGGGCTGACCCTGGTCCGCGCCACCGTGGTGCCCTGGAGCGATGGGCCGGCCCTCCAGTTTGTCTACCGCGAACCGGACGGTGAATGGCTGACGCTGTTCGTCGCCGGCGGCAGCCCGGCGGAGGACAGCGGGCTGCACAGCGTCGAACAGGACGGGTTGCTGCTCGTGTACTGGCGTTCGGGCTCCCTGGCCTACACCGTGACCGGAAGCAAGACCGACGGCGATCTGCTGGCGGTCGCCAGAAGGATGGCGGACAGCATCCGCCGGTCCTGAGCGCGGTACAGCCCATGGATTTCCACGGTGATCCCAGGGACGGGGACGGCCAGCCCCCCGGGCCCGTCGAGAGCTGCGTCGCCCGCGAGCACTGGGAGACGATCCTGACACAGGCGGCCTTGCAGGGCCTGTTTCTGATCAGCCTCACCCTGCTGATGGGGATCCCGCCGCGCCAGGGCCTGGCCCTCATCCACCTCCTGTCGCTGGCCAGCGCCTTCCTTCAGGGCATCCTGGCGCTGAAGCTGCACGGGGTCGGCCAGGACCGGGTGGCGGTGTCGGTCGCCTGCCGGGCCATGGCCGCGCTCGTCCTTGCCGGCAGCGCGCTGCTGCTGGTGCCCTTCGCGGACTGATCCCGAAGCGGGCTTTCCGGCCCCGACATCATACCGGCGGCGCATGAACACGGAGCGCCGCCGGTAAAACCCGACAGATCAATGCGATAGCATTGATCGCGAGGGTGATACGGACGACGCCTTCCGGCGCCGTCCGTATCACACGGTCGGGGCGCTCTTCTGGGTCAGGACCAGGAACACCTTGTCTTCGAGCTGTTCGGGTGTGAAGGGCTTGGCGATGTAGCCGCTGACGTTGTAGGCCAGCGCGCGTTCGACCGCCTTCAGGGTGGCGAGCGCGGTCACCATCAGGAAGGGCAGGTCGCGGCGCGCCTGGCGGACGCGCTTCAGCACGTCGAGGCCGCTCACCTTCGGCATCATCCAGTCGCAGACGATGAGGTCGTAGCGCTCCTCGTGCCCGACGATCCGCTCCAGCGCCTGCTGGCCGTCGGCGGCGGTGTCGATCTGCCCGATGCCGAGGTCGTGCAGCACCGACTCCACGAAGTTGCGCGGGCCGTCCTCGTCGTCCACCACCAGCGCGCGCAGGCTGCTGAGGTCGATGAAGGGGACGCCGATCACCGCCAGCGCCCCGCGCAGCCAGGAGGCGCGCGCCGAACGCTCCTTGCCGCCGGCCGCCCCCAGCAGGAACGAGCGCACGAAGCGCGGGCGGTGCACCTGCCGGTACAGCACCTTGGCGACGGCCGACCGGCTCTTGCCCTGGCAGAAGGCCCCTTCGCCGGCCATCTTGACGATGTCCAGCACGGTGTCGGGGTTGGGCTCCTCCTTGGCCTGGAGCGGGCTGAGCAGGCGCTGGGTGCGGATGAAGGCGTTCTGTATGTCGTCCACCTGCTGGGCCATGGCCTCCCGGTCCCCGTCCGGGAAGGCGCTGTCGAGCACCAGCTTCTGCACCTCGCCCAGCCCCTTCAGCTTGTCGTGGCGGTCCTTCCAGCAGTCGAGCAGGCGGCCGGCGAAGTCGCGCCCCTCGAAGAACTGCTTCAGGTAGCCGTTGACCGCGCGCTCCGCGCTGGGCGAGAGCGGCATCTTCTGGAGCACGAAGAGGATGCGGACCTTCTGGATGAAGTTCCGCCCCTTGGTGATCTCCGGCAGGGTGTCCTCGTTGACCAGCAGCGCGGTGCGCCGCTGGAGGGCCGCTTCGGTCCGCTCCCCGCCGAAATAGCCCTCGCCGGAGCGCAGGCGGAGCGCGAGCTGGCTGAGCGCCAGGATCTCGCGCTGCACCGCCTCGATGCCGAACAGGTCGCCGGAGCTGCTGATGGTGAAGCGGTCGGGCTTGGACAGCTCGCGCCGGAAGGCGACGATCAGGCTGTCGCACAGGACCGGCATGGCGGTGCGGCGGACCAGCGCCTCCAGCGCCTTGAACACCGGCGGCGCGCTGTCCGGCAGCGTCCGGTCGCCGGCGATCAGCATCACGATCATGTCCACCAGGACGGCGAACGGAGCGTCGAGAGCGCAGGAGGCGGTGCCGCTGTCGCTGCGCAGGATCTCACCCAGCAGGCGGTCGATGGGGGCGAGCGCGCCCTCGTCCTCGACCTCCGCGGCCAGTTCCAGCAGGAGGCGCGCCTTCTCCGCGAAGCTGCGCCCTTGCAGCAGATGGACGGTCAGCGCCGCATCCACCAGGAAGCGGCCGAGGAAGGGATCCTTGCCCCCGGTCAGCCGGGCGACCGTGGCGGGGTAGGTCGCCGGCGTCAGGTCCGGCGGCAGCGCGTCCTTCAGCCGCTCGCGGGTGAGGCGGGCGACCTCGTTGACCAGGGCCGTCAGGTTCCCCTTGCGGTCCATCACCCGCTCGGCCTGCTGGAGGACCGAGACGAAGGTCGGCGTGTTGGACAGGGACTGCTGATGACGGGCCGAATGCAGCAGCTCGGTCGGCGTCAGCGCGTTCTCGTCGAAGAAGCGTTGGCAGTAGCGGCCTATGCTGTCGCGCGCCTGCGGCGTGTAGAAGTCGTCGGGCTCCCGGCACACCGCCTCAAGCCCGCCCTCGATCTCGCCCCGCCTGGGGTCGGCCCCCCCGGTCTCCGCACGTTCCGCATCCGATGCCATCGTCCGCTCACACCCCTTCGCTATTCCGACAGCAGGTCCCGCACGGCCTGGAGCAGCCGCTCCGGCGTCACGGGCTTCATCACGAGCTGGCGCCCCGCCGCCCCGGTCAAGTCGGCCGCCGTCTCCTGCGAGGCGTAGCCGGTGAGGAAGAGGATGCGCAGGCCGGGGTTGCGCTCCTCCAGCGCGCGGGCGAGTTCCGGTCCGCCCATGCGGGGCATCGACACGTCGGTGACGACGGCGTCGAACAGGCCGCCACCCTCGTCCCAGCGGGCCAGAGCCTCGACGCCGTCGGCGGCCTCGGTGACGGAGCAGCCCGCCTCCTCCAGCGCCAGCCTCAGGTAGGAGCGCACCGAGTCCTCGTCATCGACCAGCAGGATCGACGCGCTGTCGCCCTCGCCCAGCAGCAACGGCTCCACCGTCCCTTCGGTGCGGCCGGGCGGCGCCACCGCCGGAAGGCGGATGGTGAAGACGCTGCCGCGCCCGTCGCGGCCCTCCATCTCCACCGCGCCGCCCGCCTGCTGGGCCGTGCCGTAGACCATCCAGAGGCCGAGGCCGGTGCCCTTGCCCGGCTCCTTGGTGGTGAAGAAGGGCTCCCAGATGCGGTCGCGCACCGCCTCCGGCACGCCGCAGCCTTCGTCGGCGACGCGGATCACGGCATAGCGCCCGCGCGCCAGCCCGCCTTGCCGCCCGAAGAAGGCGGAGTCCGGCGTGGCGCTGTCGAGGGAAATGGTCAGCCGTCCACCGTCCGGCATCGCATCGCGCGCGTTGAGGGCGAGGTTCAGGATGGCCTGGTTCAGCATGACCGGGTTGGCGACGGCGTGGGCGTCCTCGTCCCCGATGCGGATTTCCAGAATGATCCCGGCGCTCATCAGCGGCTTCAGGAACACCTTCAGGTCGCGCACCAGCGGGGCCAGGGCCACCACCTCCATCTCGTCCGTCGGGCGTCGGCGCGAGAAGTCGAGAAGCTGCGCCGTCAGGGCCGCCGCCCGGTCGGACGCCTTGGCGATCTCCCGCACGCAGGTGGTGACGCGCGCCGCATCGCCGGGCGCCCGCTCGGCCAGCCGGGCGAAGCCGCCGATGGCCGTCAGCATGTTGTTGAACTCGTGCGCGATGCCGCCGGCCATGCGGCCCACCGCCTCCATCTTCTGGGAGCGCTGAAGCTCCGCCTCCGCCCGGCGGCGGTCGGTCACGTCGTTCAGCACCAGCAGCACCGCCGCCTCCCGCTGGTAGACCGCGGGGAAGGCGCCGATCTCCACATGGCGGTGCTCGCCGGAGGGGCGGAGAATCTCGCACTCCACCCGCTGCCCGTCGCCCTCCGCGGCGCACGCCAGCCGCAGGGCCACCGCCTCCGCGTCCTGAATGAAGGGGCGGAGGTCCACCCCCTCCAGCCCGCCGCTGCCGCCCACCCCCAGGATGGACGCCGCCGCCGCGTTGCCGAAGCGGATGGCCCGGCGGTCCCAGATGGCGATGCCGTAGGGCGCCAGTTCCACGAGCTGGCGGTAGCGCTTCTCGCTCTCGCTGAGGGCGCTGACCGTGGCCTCCAACCGTTCCGTCTGGCCGGCGAGTTGCTCCTCTCGCCGCTTCAGCTCGGTGATGTCCATCAGGATCTTCACGATGCCGCCGGAGCCGGTGGCGTGCTCGCTGATGCGGTACCAGCGCCCGTCGGACAGCCGCCCGTCCACCGGGTCGGTGTGCAGCAGGTGGCGCTTCATCCGCTCGGCGATCCAGTTCTCCATCTCGCGGTCGTCGCCGTCATAGCCGCCCCGCTCGGCGGCGGCGCGCAGAATGTCCTCGAAGGCGGCGCCGGGAACCAGGACGTCGGCCAGATTCGGATAGGCGCGGCGGTAGCGCTCGTTGCAGAAGATCAGCCGGTCGTCCGGGCTGAACAGCACGAAGCCTTCGGAGATGCTGGACAGGGCGTCGTGCACCACCGAGTGCATGAACCGCGCCTCGACCAGCGCCAGCGTTTCCGCCGTCGTCTCGATGCCGGTGCCGCGGTAGCCGGCGAATCGCCCGTCCGCGTCGAGGAAGGGCTGCGCGCTGATGCGGAAAACGCGGCTGTCACCCGCCCCGTCGCGCAACGTGATCTCCAGGTCGCGGAAGGCGCGCCCGGCCTCGATGTCGGCCAGATAGTCCAGCCAGGTGTCGGCGTCCTCCACCAGCCCGCCCAGGTCGAGCAGCGAACCGCCGAACACCGGCGCCGGATCGCCGCCCAGAAGCTCCGGCAGCCGGTCGGAGACATAGGTGTAGCGGTGATCGGCCGCGCTCTCCCAGAACCAGTCGGATGCGGCCTCCGCGAAGTCGCGGAAGCGATGGCGGCTGGCGGCCAGTTCCTCGTTCGCGGCGCGCAGCAGGCGGGCGGAGCGGTCCAGCGCCGCCGCCGAAGCGCGGGCGCGGCGCACCGCCAGCATGGCCAGCCCCGCCATGGCGAGCGTCATCACGCCCAGCGGCAGCATCAGCCGGTCGCGCCCCTCCTCCGGCATCATCAGGACCAGCAGGCCGGCGGCGCCGAACAGAAGGAACATCAGGTCGGACAGCCCGCCCACCCCCTGGCGCAGGTCCGCTCCGCCGGCCTGAAGATCGGTCCTGGCATCGACAGCCGTCACGGCAGCCGGGACATCAGCCTTCGGGACATCAGCCTTTGTGTCGGTGGGGGGCAGCCCGCCCCGGCCGGATAGGTCCACGGAGCCTCGCTCCTTCGCATTGGGGATACTGACGCGCAAGACGCGGCGCGCAGACACCCGTAATAGGAGGCGAGCCGTTAACAGTGGGTTTCATTTATTCGCTTTCGTACGATGGCCCACCACCAAAGACAGGCGGTTCCCGCCGGTCAGTGCCGGTTCACCAGCACGAGAATCTTCTCTTCGAGCTGTTCGGGAGAGAAGGGCTTGGCGATGTAGGCGGTGACGTCATGGGCCATGGCCTCTTCCACCGAAATGATGGTGGCGAGCGCCGGCACCATCAGGAACGGCATGTCGGGCCGCACGGCACGGACCAGCTTCAGGAACTCCAGCCCCGACAGGCGCGGCATCTTCCAGTCGCAGACGATCAGGTCGAAGGCGTCCTCCCGCTCCTCGAACCGGGCCAGCGCCTCGCGCCCGTCCGCGGCGATGGTCAGATCGGTGATGCCCAGGTCGCGCAGGATCATCTCCACATAGCCGCGCGCCGCCGGCTCGTCGTCGGCCAGCAGCACGCGCAGCGTGTTCATGGGGCGCATCGGCAGGCCGGCGGCGTCCAGCGTGGCGAAGAACTGGGCGAAGCGGTCGGAGCGCTGCTCCGTCGCGTCCTTCCAGCGGGTGAGGTAGGCGCGCAGGAAGGCGGTGGAGCGGACATGGTGGCCGACCAGATCCCGCGCCGCCGCCACGCATTTCCCCTCGGTGAAGGCGCCCTCGGCCAGCAGGCTGGCGAACTCCATCACCTCCTCCACATGGGGCGGACGGTCCTTGGCGATGCGGGCGAAGACCTTGTTGGCGCGCAGGAACGTGTTCTGGATCTCGTCCAGCATGCGGACGTAGCGCTCGCGCAGGCCCTCCGGCAGGGTGGAGCGCTGGACCCGCCGTTGCAGGTCGGCCAGCACCTTGATGCGGGCGCGCGGCGTGCGGGCCGTCTCGAACAGGCGCTGGGTGAAGTCGCGGGCCTCCATGTGGCGGCGCAGATGGGCGACGACCATGCGCCGGCTGCGCTCCCCCGACACCGCCCCTTCGAAGGCCAGCAGATCGACGATGCGGGCGTAGTGGCTCTTGGCGTGCAGCACCACCTCCAGCCGCGCACCGGACAGCAGCAGCGCCACCCGCCGGTCGAGCAGCCGGGTGGTGCGCTCCCCGCCGATGACTCTGCCCTTCACCTTCAGGCGGGCGGCGAGGAGGCCGATGGCCGACAGCTCGTCCAGCACCGCCGCCACGCTGTTCGGCTCCGCCTTCGCGGCGGACAGCGGCTCGTCGCCGAGCAGGGCATGGTGAATCCCCGCCTCCAGCCCCAGCCGGGCGGCGCGGGCATGATGACGGGCGATGAAGGCGGACAGGCGGTGCAGGACCGCCGGGGCGCCGGGATGGGACGGCGCCTCTCCCCGCCAGATCATCGCCATGGCGTCCAGCACGCCGCGCAGGCCATCCGCCCATTTGAACAGCGCCTCGACCACCAGCCCGTTCGCCAGCATTTCCCCGATGAACTGGTCGAGGATGGCGACGCCTTCGCCGGACAGCCCCTCCCCGGCAAGCGACAGGATGCGCACCAGCCGAAGCTCGTGGTTGCCGCCCTCCCCCAGCCAGGCGGACAGCCAGGAATCGATGGTGTAGCGCCCTGCGAACCCCGGCATCCGCGCCATGGTCTGGGCCACCGCGGCGGCGAACTGCTGGACGTCGAAAGACAGGGACGCACCGCTGTGGGCGCGCCGGGCGGTGAGGGCCATCACCTCCTGCTCAAGCCGCTTCAACTCCTCCAGCCGCATGGCGGGGGACCGGCGTCCGGGACGGGCCTGCCGCTGGGCCACCCGTTCCAGGACCAGGGGGCGGCGGGGCCAGTCGAGGAAGGAGCGCTGCGGCTCCACCTTGTGCAGGAATTCGGTGGGGGTGATGCCGCGCGCCTCCAGAAACTCCGCGAGTTCCTCCGCGATCAGGAAACGGGCGGCGGGAGAGAAGATCTCCTCCACCCGGACGCAGACGGCGGCCTCGGGCGGCTCCTCCACCGTGTCGCCGCTCAGCTCGCCCAGAAGCGCATCGACGTCGTAGACGCCGATGGGAATGCTCTCGGGCGGGGGTGGCGGGGGTGGCGGAATGACGCTCATCGGTGTCCCGCCGTCAGATCAGCAGCGCGTGGATCGCGTCGGCCAGCTCGTCCGGGTTGATCGGCTTGCGCAGGAAGACGATGCGGCGCCCATCGGCCAGCAGGTCATCCAGGCTTTCCGTCTCCGGCGGGTAGCCCGACATCAGGACGGTCGGCAGATCCGGATTCTCCCGGCGCAGGGCGCGCGCCACCGACGCCCCGCCGACCAGCGGCATCACGAGGTCCGTCACCAGGAGGTCGAAGGCCCCGCCATGGTCGGTATAGGCCCGCAGGGCTTCGGCGCCGTCGGCGGCACAGACCACCCGCATGCCCGTATCCTCCAGCGTCAGGCGGATGAAGTCGCGCACCTGCTCCTCATCCTCCACCAGAAGGACGGTGGCGGCCATGGACAGCCCCTCCGGCTCGCCGTCATCGGTATCGGGGAAGAAGGCGTCGTCCAGGCCGGGAGCGTCCGGCTCCGGCAATTCCGCCACGCCCGCCGCCGGGAAATGGAGCGTGAAGACGGTGCCGCGGCCCAGTTCGGTGTCCACGTCCACCGTGCCGCCGGCCCGCGCGACCGTGGAATAGACGAGCGCCAGCCCCAGCCCGGTTCCGGCCCCCGGCTCCTTGGTGGTGAAGAAGGGTTCGAAGATGCGGTCGATCACCGCCGGCTCGATTCCGCATCCGGTGTCGGTGACGGTGACCGTCACGCCCAGACCGTCCGCCTGATCCACCGCGATGGTGATCGGACCGCCCTCCGGCATGGCGTCGCGTGCGTTGAGGACGAGGTTGAGCAGCGATTGGTGCAGCAGGGCGGGGTCGATGGTCACCACGGCGCCGCCACCCGCGCCCTCGATCCGCAGCGGGTGGCGCTCGCCCAGCGTCGGACCCAGGAAACGGCGCAGGTCGTCGATCACCGCGCCGACGCGCACGGGCCGCACCGCGTCCGTCTGGCCGGGCCGCCCGAAGCTGAGAAGCTGCGCGGTCAGGCCGGAGGCACGGTCGGTCGCCTTGATGATCTCGGTCAGACATTGCTCGACCCGCGATCGGTCCTGCGGGGCGCGGCGGGCCATCTGGGCGAAGCCGCCGATGGCCGTCAGCATGTTGTTGAACTCGTGCGCGATGCCGCCGGCCAACTGGCCGATGGCCTGCATCTTCTGCGCCTGCTGGATGGCGCGCTCCGCCTGCTTGCGCCCGGTGATGTCGTTGAGGACGAGGAACCACGCCGCCTCCCCCGCCGCCGCGAACGCCCCCACCGTGAAAGGATGGATGCCGACT
>JAEZHQ010000003.1 GCA_023416455.1 Pseudomonadota bacterium
GCGCGATCCTGGAATGTCGTGGGATTGGCCGCGTGTCTTGCTATCGTGCACCGCAGAAGATCACGAACGGCGCAGAACCGCCGCCGGTGCGCCAAGCGCAGCGAATCGTTCGAGGGCATTATGAGAATAATAAACGTCGGGAATTTTGAATATAAGAATCGGTTTCAGAGTTTTTTCAACACCGCGCGGAAACTCAGCCACGGTCTGATTCGGCTGGGCCACAGCGTCTATGATTTCTCCGATCGTGATGTATCGCGGCAGTTCGGGCTCTTCAACAGCCGAAAGCTGGGGGTGCGCAGCGCCAACGCCTGCCTGCTGGACGCCTGCCGCAACGTCGAGCCCGATCTTGTTCTGCTGGGGCACGCCGACGTCATTCAGCCGGACACGCTGGCGGCCATCCGCAAAGCCCTGCCGGCGGTGCGCATCGCGCAATGGAACTACGACGCGCTCTATCTCGCGGACAACATACGGCGGCTCGAATCCAAGATCGACGTGGTCGACATCACCTTCGTGTCCACCGCCGGCCCCGCCCCGGCCAGGCTGTCCCGCCCGGGCGGGCGGGTCGCCTACCTTCCCAACCCGGTGGATTCCAGCATGGAGGACGGGCGCAGCTTCGAGGTGGCCGACCACGAGCACGACCTGTTCTTCGGCATGCGCAGCGGGCGGAACTGGCGCCGCTGGGGCGACGAGCCGCTCACCGGGGATGCGCTGGCCAAGCGGCTGCGCGCCGCCTTCCCGGACTTCCGCCTGTGCCTCCCCGGGCTGGAGGAACGGCCGCCGGTCTATGGCATGGCGTACCTGAACAGCATCCGGAACAGCCTGATGGGGCTCAGCCTCAGCCAGGAGAGCAACCAGCCCCTCTACGCATCGGACCGGATGGCCCACCTCACCGGCATGGGCACCCTGACCCTGATCGACCGCTCCACGGGATTCGACCGGATCTACGCGGAGGACGAGGCGGCCTTCTATTCGTCGGTCGACGAGCTGATCGAGAAGGCCCGGCACTTCAAGAACCATCCGGATGAGGCGCGGCTGGTGGCGGAGCGGGGATGGCGGCGCACCCATGCGGTCTTCGACAGCCGGCGAGTCGCCCGCTACCTGATCGAGCAGACCTTCGGCATGCCCTTCACCGAAGGGTACGAATGGCCGGTCGAGGCGCTCTAGTATGACCGGGCCGATTCCGTTCGACCGCCATCGCGCCGCCCACCTCACCGTTCCGGTGCTGTTCGCAGCCCTGTTCCTCCTGGGCGAGGCGGCGTCGCGGGCGCTCAGCTACGGGGTGCTCGCCATCGGGCTCTGGGCGGCGTGGAGCGATCCGCGGACTCCGTCCCTGCTGCGGGCGAGGCCGTTCCTGGCCGTCGCCGCCTACCTGACCTTCGGGCTGGTCTCGGTGGCGTGGAGCGGCCGCGGACCCGGCTTTCTCGGCGAAAGCCTGGGGAAGTACGTCAACATGCTCGTCTTCATCCACCTCGTCGCGGCGCTTTCCCTGGCGGCGCCGGCGATCCTGCGCGTCGGCGAGCGGGTGTTCGTGATCGCCGGGGCGCTGTCCGCGGCGGGCGCCATCGCCCTCCTGGCGAGCGGCGCGCCGTCCCTGACGGGCGAGCGCCTGCAAGGGCTGGGGAGCGTCCAGAACTCCGTCGTCGCCGGCATCCTCTATGGGGCGGCGCTGCTCTACGGCGTCGTCCGCGAATGGCCGGCCGCCCGCTCGCTCCCCGCAAGGCTGCTGGTCCTGGCGGCAATCGCCGTGCTGGCGGCGGCCATCCTGCTGACCCACAGCCGGGGTCCCCTGCTCGCCCTTGCGGTGACGCTGGCCGCCGGGCTGGCGATGGCCGGCCGCGACGGGCGCCGGCTGCTCCTGCTCCTGATCGCCGGTGCGGCGGCGGCGGTGTCGGCGACGATCGGCTGGGAGGCTCTGCTGGAGCGCGGCTTCTCCTACCGGATCGAGATCTGGGAACAGGCCATCGAACAGTCGATGCGGACCTTCTGGTTCGGCATCGGCATGTCGTCCCGCGTCCATTTCACCCTGCCGGGCGGGTTCGAGGCCGCGTCCCCGCACAACATCTTCCTGTCGGCCTTCCTGACGACCGGGGCGGTCGGGCTCACGCTTCTCGTCCTCATGCTGGCGGTTCTGGCCCGTGAGGCGCTGGCCTGCCTGAGGCAGGACGGGGACCCGTTGCCGGCGGCGCTTCTCCTCTATGTCGTGGTGTACGGCCTGGTCGACCGTCAGCTCGACCTGCGCAACCTCTCGCCCGAGTATTTCACGGTCTGGTACGCGGCGGGTTTGCTGACCGCGGCCTGGATGCGGCGGCATCGGACGGCCGCCGTCCGGGTCATCCCAGCAGCTGGTTGAGGGCGCCCGCGGCCAGGTGGCCGAGCCAGACCGCGACCATGCACAGGACCACCGACAGACCGACGTTCCACCCCGCCTGAAGCCAAGCCCCGTCCTGCATCAGGCCGAGGGTCTGGAGGCTGAAGGACGAGAAGGTGGTGAAGCCGCCGCACAGCCCGACCATCACGAAGCTGCGGGCGTCGGAGGAAACCGACAGGAGGCCGCCCGGGCCGGTGATGGCCGCGGTGAAGCCGATGACGAAGGAGCCGACGACGTTCACCAGCAGGGTGCCCCAGGGGAAGGCCGACCCCAGGGCGGCGACGGCCACCCCCCCGCACCAGAATCGGGCCACGCCGCCCAGGGCGCTGCCGAGCGCCACCCACAGGTAGCTGGTCATGGCCGGTCCCCGGCGGGACGGGTTGCGGTGGCGGGCAAGGACCTGCTCCTCGGGGTGGGCGGGCGCCGGCGCGGCGCCCTTGCGGGGTGGGCGGGCGCCGGCGCGGCGCCCTCGCCTTCCTGCCGGAGATGGCCGCGGGACGCAACCGTCCGGTGGCGCACCGCCTGCCGCCGAACGGCCGGCGCTGCGCCGGGAAGGCGGGAACCGGCGCCGCGGCGGCCGGTTGGAAAGGCGGAAGGCCGGCCGCCGCCCCGGTCGCCGGCATCCACCAGCCAGGACTCCGGAATGGCCGATCAAACCCGCGTCACCGACCGCAAGGACATCACCGACCGGCCGCCGAACATGGCGGCCCAACGCCTGCGCGATGCCACCGACCGGGGCCTGACGGGCGACAAGATCCCGGCCGCCGACCCGGCCGCGGCCCCCCTCGGCACCGACGACGAGGCCGCCGGCACCCGCCCGCCGCCCGCCATCGAGACCGCCGCGGACGCCGCCGGGAACCTCCCGGAGGAACGCCGCGCGCCGCGCGGC